>CAMDBZ010000179.1 GCA_945889565.1 Thermoflexus hugenholtzii JAD2
GCGGAGCGCGTGGCGGCGCTGCGCGCGTTCGCGCCCACGGTGGTGGCGTGGACCGTCAACTCCGCGCCTCGGGCGCGCGAGCTGCTGCGCTGGGGCGTGAGCGGCATTACGAGCGACGACCTGGCGTTGCTCGCCGCGCTCCCGCGCGAGTAGCCGCCGGCTGGCGGCGTGCCGGCGTCGTGCGCGCGCGCTGCGCGGCCGGCGGCTCCGCCTCGGCGGGGCCTTCGAGCTGCACCAGCCGGTCCTTCAACACATGCTGCTCCTGCTGCAGGCGCTCCACCTGCTCGCGCAGCGCGCGCAGCTCGGCGCCACGGTCCGCGCCCTCACGCAGCGCTTGCGCGGCGACCAGCGCGCTGCGGCGCAGCCGACCGTCGAGCGCGCGAGCAGCGCAGCGGCCCAGCGCGGGCACGGCCCTCGCGTCCTTGAGCGCGGCGAGCGCGCCGACCGCCGACAGCTGCACGCGCAGCCACGGGTCGTCGAGCAGCTGCTCCAGGCGCTCGCGCGCGCGCAGCCGCGGCGCCTCGTCGACGAGCGGCGCGAGCACGCCGAGCCCGTCGACGGCGGCGCGGCGGGCGTTCTGGTGCCGCCCCCACGTCGTGTAGTCCAGCAGCGTGTCAAGCGCACGCGGCTCGCGCGAGTGCGCGAGGCCCGTCAGCGCCCCCGCGGTGATCACGGCGTTGTGCGCCGGGCGGTCCAGCACGCGCAGCAGCGCGGCGTGCGCGGAGCGGTCGCGCGTGCGTCCGAGCGCGTCGGCGGCCGCCGCCTGCGCGTCGTACGAGCGATCGCCCCGCCCGGCGAGCAGCCGTCCGAGCGCGCGCGCAGCCGTCGCGTCGTCCGCGAACTGGCCGAGCGCGGTGGCCACGGCGCGGCGCACGCGCGAGGGCTCGGCGTCGAGCGCCGCGATCAGCGCGTCGCGCGCCGCCTCGCCGCGTGCGCCGCCGAGCGCGGTGGCGATCTCCGCGCGCACGAAGTCGCGCTCGTCGGCGCGCAGCAGCGCGTCGCGCAGCGCGTCGATGGCCGTCGCCGACGCGAGCTTCGCGAGGCCGCGCGCCGCCTCGATGCGGCCGAGCGCCTGCGGATCGTCGGTGAGCTGCGCGCGCAGCATCGCCTCGCCCGGCTCGAACGTGAGCGTCTTGAGCACGCGCGCGCCGGGGTCGATCGCGACGAAGCGCGGCTCGCCCGGGAGCGCGAACACGAAGCTGTGTCGCGCCTCGGTCACCTCGACGTCGAACTGCTGGAGCGCGTCGCCGACGCGGAACGCGATCGTCAGCGGCACGCGGTAGACGGAGGTGAGCACGCCGTCGGCCTGCTGCGTCTGCTCGAGCGTGACGGTCGCGCTACTGCGCTTCGCGTCCCAGCGGTACGACGCCTTGAACTCCGGGTGGCCGCCCTTCCACACCCACTGGTCGAAAAACCAGTCGAGGTTGCGGCCGGTCGCGTCCTCGATCGCGCGCTGGAGGTCGAACGTGAGCACATCGGCGCGTGCGTGCGTGCGCACGTAGTGGCCCATCGCGCGCCACCACTGCTCGTCGCCGAGCTCCGTGCGCAGCATGTCAAGCACGACGGAGCCGCGCTCGTAGAGGTGGCGATCGAAGATGTCGATCGGCTCGCTGAAGACCTGCTGCACGAGCGGGCGCCGGTAGCTGTTCGCGTCTTCCTGCAGGTACAGCTGCGCGTTCTGCTGCAGCTTGTAGCGGAACTCGTCCCAGCCGCGGTGGTGCTCCGCGAACAGCGCGTCGAAGTAGGTGGCGAACGACTCGTGCAGCCAGCCGTGCGACCACTCGCGACAGGTGAGCAGGTCGCCGAACCACTGGTGCGCGAGCTCGTGCGCGGTGATCGAGTCGGCCGTCGCGACCATGTCTTCGTGCGCGCGCTCGTCGTGCAGCAGCGTGTCGGTCATCGTGGTCGCGGAGGTGTTCTCCATGCCGCCGAAGATGAAGTCGGCGACGGCAACGGTGGCGTACTTCGCGTACGGGTACGGCACGCCGATCTTCGACGCGAAGAACTCGATCATCTCGGGCGTGCGGCCGAAGGCGCGGCGCAGGTCGGCGGCGCTGCCGGGCGGCCCGTAGTACTGCACGGGCACACCGCCCGCGTCTGCCTCGACCGCCTCGAGCGCGCCCGCGACGAGCGTGACGAGGTACGCGGGGTGCGGCACGTCCTGCCGCCAGTGGTACGTGGTGCCGCCGCGCGCGGCGCTGGTGGACTCGAGGCGGCCGTTGGAGAGCGCGAACCAGCCGGCGGGCACCGTCGCGATCATCTCGGTGGTGCACTTCTCGCCGGGGTAATCGACGCAGGGGAAGTAGTGCGCGCTGTCCTCGGCCTGGCCCTGCGTCCAGATCTGCGCGGGGCGATCGGGGTAGCCCGGATCGGGCTGGTTGAAGTACAGGCCGCGGCGCGGGCGGCAGCGGTAGCGCACCACCGTCGTGATCGCCTCGGCGGCGGGACGCGGCGAGCCGAGGTCGATGCGCAGGCGGCCGTCGCCGGGGGTGTACGGCAACGCGCGGCCAGCCTCGTCCTCCACCGCCTCGATCTCGAGCTCGATAGCGTCGAACACGGCCTCGCGCAGGCCGTCGACACGCGGGCGGAACGTCGTCGTCGCGACGCCGCGCACCTCGCGCCGCGGGATGTCGAAGGCGAGCTCGAGACGCAGGTGGTCCAGCAGCAGCGGGCGGTCGCGACCCCATGCGGGGCGGTCGCCCGCGAGCGCGAACGGGCGGCGGTCGGCCGCGAGCAGGCCGGTGGTCGCGCCGACGCCGCCGCACGCGAGCAGCCCGCCATCGAATCGTTCGTTCTCGCCCACGCGCCCACCCCGTTCGTGCTCGGCTGCCCGCGTCGCCGCGAGTATCGCGGCCGTCCCGCGCGCAGTCCACGCCACGCCCGCCGTGCGCCGTACGGCTTGCTGCCCGGCAGAGCGCCCCGGTACGCTGCGGGGACCGTGACAAGCCCCGAACCCACGCCATGGACCGACGCCGACATCGAGCATCTGCTCGCGCCGATCGCGCGCGCGCTGCCCGCCCCGACCGCGCTCTCGCCGCTGCCGTTCGACCTCAACGCCGGCGTGCCGGACGCGGCGAGCCTGCCGGCGCAGGCGCTGGCGGAGGCGGCGGCGCGCGCGCTGGCGGCGGACCCCGCCGGGGCGCTCACCTACGGCGGCGCGCTGGGCTTCGAGCCGTTGCGCGCGTGGATCGCGGAGCGGCAGGCCGCCGACACCGGCCTCGCGGTCACGTCGGCGCACGTGATGCTGACCTCCGGCAGCGCGCAGGCGATCGATAACATCGCGGCCACGTTCCTCGCGCCGGGCGACATCGTGATCATGGGCGCGCCGACGTACCCGGGCGCGATCCGCGCGTTCCGCGCGCGCGGCGCGCGCATCGTGGACGTGCCGCAGGACGCCGACGGGCTGGAAATGGTGGGGCTCGCGAGCGCGCTGGAGCATCAGCGAGCCATCGGCGCGCCCGCGAAGCTCATCTACGTGATCGCGAACTACGATAACCCGAGCGGCGCGACGCTGCCGCTGCACCGCCGCCAGGAGCTGGCGCTGCTCGCCGCGCGCTACCGCGCGCTCGTCGTCGAGGACGACGCGTATACGGGCATCGACCTCGACGGGCCGCCGCCGACGTCGCTGTTCCAGATCGCCGGCGGGCGCGGCATCATCCGCGTCGGCACCTTCTCCAAGACGATTGCGACCGGGCTGCGCGTCGGCTGGGTGGTCGCGGACCCCGCGATCGTGCGCGCGCTCGCGTTCATGCGCTTCGACAACGGGTCGTCGCCGCTCGTGCAGCGGACG
>CAMDBZ010000180.1 GCA_945889565.1 Thermoflexus hugenholtzii JAD2
CGTGTCGCAGCGCCCTGCCCGTCGCGTCGAGCGCTTGACGTGTAGAACGGTAGTTCTGTAGGCTCCCCCCAGCGGCGGACCCCACGACCGAGGGTGCGCGCGAGCGGCTGGAGCGTGCTCATGTCACCCACTGCGATTCGTGCCCACGAGCTGCTGGCAACGCGCCGGCTGCGACGCTTCGCGGCCCGCGGCCCGCGCTGCCCTGAATGCGCCGGACCGCTGGTGTTCGGCGAAGGCTGCCAGGCGTGCCCGGTGTGCGGCTTCTCGGGGTGCGCGCCGGCGGGGCGCGGGGGCCCGGGCTACGCCTCGGGCGGCGGTGATGCGGCCGCCTGAGGCCACGCAAACCTCGGGTACGGGCACCAGGTCGGCGCGGGCAGCGCCCAATACACGCGGGGGTGGGATGGCCGGGTCGAGCGCACCGCCTGTGGACAGTGATGTCCGGTACGAGCGCGACGAGGCGGGCGTCGCGTACGCCGTCGAATACGTGACGGCCGATGCGTGGGCGGACGCGCTGGCCGAACCGCCCGCCATCGAGCTGGCGGACGTGCGCGTGGTGCGGCTGCGGCGCGGGCGCGCGCCGAGCGAGCTGCCCGGCTGGCTACGTGTGGAGCTGACGCCGTTGCGGCTGGCGGAGACCGCCCCCGCGTACGGGCGGACCGCCGCGGCGACCGCCGAGCCGGCGGCGAGCGTGACGTCGTGGCGCTGGTCGCCGCATTTCCGGGAGGCCGGACCGGGCGCGGCGGAGTTCCTCGCTGCGGGGGCGGCGGGGCTCCGGCATCCGCTGCCGGCGCCGGCGGACGCCCGCCGGCGGCTGGCCGCGCTGGTCGCGTTCGGCCGCGGCCGGGAGACGCCGCTCGGCGGGATCGCGGCGGTCGCAGCGCGCGGCGCGGACGCGCTGGAGCGCTGGCTGCAGTGCACGTTCAGCACGCCCGACGCGTTCGCCGACGCCATCCTGATCGAACGCATGGACGACGCCGGCGCGCGCGAGGCGGTGGAGGCGCTGCGCTTCCTGCGCGCGGCGCAGGTGTGCGGCGGCGCAGCGGAGCAGCGGGAGCTGGCGCTCGATCGGGCGGCGCTGCTGGAGCAGGCGTCGGCGTGGCGGTTCGTGGAGGGCGCGCCGTTCGCGGGCGCGCTCGCGGCCGTGCGCGGCTGGCGCGCGCGCTACGAGCGCGCGTACGCGCGGCAGTACGCGGACGTCGTACGCGAGCGTGACACGCTGGCGCGCGAGCTGGAGGCCGCGCGCGCCGCGGTGGACGCGCTGCGGCGGCTGGACGCGATCGGCGCGCTGGGGCCGGCGCTGGGCGCTGCCGCGATCGCGCGCTGGGAGGACGCGCGCACGGCGCTGGCTGCCCTCCCGGCGGAGCCGGAGCGGGGCGCGGCGCACACGGCACGCGTGGAGCTGGGCGGACGCCCGCCGCAGTTCGCGACGGCGCGCGCGACTGTCGCGGCGGTGCGGGAGGCGCTGGACGCGCAGCGCGAGCGGCTGGCGCGGCGCATCGTGCGGATGGAGCTGGCGCGCGCGGAGCTGCCCGCGCTCGACCGGCTGCTGCAGGCGATCGCCGCGGCGGACCTCGACGGCATCGAGCGGGTGCTGGACGACGACCTCGCGCGGCACATCGCGGCGGTGCTCACCAGCGCGCCGCCGCCGGCGTCGCCGCTGGCGGTGGTTGCGGCGCGCTTCCCGTCGGTCGACGGCACGACGGTCGAGGCGGCGGCCGCGGCGTTCCGCGCAGCGTTGCTGGACGCGCTGGCGCGCGCGCCGGATGGGGTGGTGCGGCTGGAGCGCGACGCCGTGTACAGCGCGTCGCGTGGGGACGCGACGGCATAGCGCGCTTGCGCGGCGCCAGCGGCGGGCCGGACGATGCGCGCATGGCAGCGACGGACGAGCGGGCGACTGAGGCGTCGGCGGCACGCGGGGAGCCGCTGCGGCCGCGCGCGGTGGTGGGCTTCGGGAATCCCGGCAGCGAGTACGCGCAGACGCGGCACAACGTGGGCGCGTGGTGCGTGCGCTTGCTCGCACGGCAGGGGCGCGCGGAGTTCGAGCGCCACGGCAAGGTGGAGACCGCGACGATCGACGTGGATGGGCGCGCGCTGCACGTGCTGCGCCCGCGTGCCTACGTGAACGAGAGCGGGCCGCCGATCGCGGCGGAGCTGCGGCGGCTGCACGTGCCGCCCGCCGAGCTGCTCGCGTTGTACGACGAGCTGGACCTGCCGGTGGGGCAGCTGCGTCTGCGCCTCGGGGGCGGGCACGGGGGCCACAACGGGATGCGCTCGCTGATCGCGGCGCTGGGCGGTGGCGAGTTCGCGCGCATTCGCGTCGGTATCGACCGGCCGTACGACGACGGTCGCCCGGTGCGCGAGCCGGAGCGCGTGGCGGACTGGGTGCTGGCACGCCCGAGCGCTGCGGAGCGCGAGGCGCTGGACGCCGCGGTGGAGCGCGCGGCGGACGCGGTGCTGACGGCGGTGCGCGAGGGCGTGGAGGTGGCGATGAACCGCTTCAACCCGCCGGAGCGGGGCGCGGGACGGGGCGGCTGAGGCGGCACGACGGGGCGGCTGAGGCGGCGAGGCTCGAAGCGCGAGCATCCCTGCGAGCGGGAGCTGCGTGATGCACGCGATACAGTCAGCGCCGCTGTTCGAGCAGCCGTGCCAGCTGCGTGAGCGACGATGTCTCTATGTCCGGCTGCGGTTGCCCGGGCGGCGGAGGATCACCCGCTCGGTTGAGCCACACCGCGGTGATACCCGCGGCCTGCGCGCCGGCTACGTCCGCGCGCAGGCTGTCGCCGACGTGCCAGACGTCCGCCGCTCGCACGCTCAGCCGGTCCAGGGCGACGGCGAAGATGGCGGGGTCCGGCTTCGCGACGCCGATTTCGCCGGAGATCACGATCGGGTCGAACCGGCGCTCAAGGTCGAACCACGCCAGTTTCTGGCGCTGGTCGTCGGCGGCTCCGTTGGTCACCACACCGAGGGAGCAGCGCCCGGCCAGCATCGCAATGAAGTCGGCTGCACCGTCGCTGAGCCGCAGCGCCCTGCGGACGTACGACGCGTGCGTGTCGGAGGCCAGTCGCGCGACCGCATCGTCGTCGCATCCGGCTAAGCGCACGGTCTCGCGCCAAACGTTCAGCCTGAGCGACGCGCCGGTGAGGCGACCGACCACCCAGTCACGCTCGGCGTCCGGCCAGAGGCGCGCCCATACCGCTGCGTTGGCGTCCACGAGGGTACCGGCGTCCAGCCCGTACCCAGCAGCCGCGAGATCGGTGCACGTCTGGGCGACGGCCTGAGGGAGTTCAGCCCCGTCGAGCAGGGTGTCGTCGAGGTCGACCAGGACGGCCCTCGGCAGCAGCACGTGACGCCCCCTGACAGCCCGCACTGTAGGGGCCGGCGCGCCCCGCGTCATGCGGTGTCCCGCTCGTGCCCCGGCACGAGCGGATATCATCGGGCGAACGACGGACGGGTGCAGGACCACCCCACGCGGGGCGGTCCTGTTTCGGGTTGCGCAATCGTCGTGCGCGGCGAGGGGGCTCGGCGCTGGATCTGAGCGGACTGCTGGGGATGCTGGCGACCGTGCCACCGCTGACGGAGGTGTACGCACGCCTCGATGCGCGTGCGCGCGTGTTGCTGGGGACGGGGGACGCGAGCAAGGCGGTGACGGCGGCGCTGTTGTGGCGGCACCGGCGCACGCCGACGCTGGTGCTGGTGGCGCGCGAGTCCGACGCCGAGGCGACGTTCGAGCAGCTGGCGGCGTGGTGCGGGGACGCGGCGCTGCACTTCCCGGCGCGCGGCGCGCTGC
>CAMDBZ010000181.1 GCA_945889565.1 Thermoflexus hugenholtzii JAD2
ACCCGGGGTGGGCGTGCCCGTGCCGCTGCCAATCGTGCCACTCGGCAGGTTGACGAGGACAGCCTTGCTCTGCGAACCAGGCGCCGCGCACGTCGACGCGGAAGTCGCCTCGTTCCAATCCGTGCTGACGATCACGCTACCGGTCGCGCTCGTGAGGGCGATGACCGACGTCGCGGTGCCGTCAGTGGTCACCACACACGCGTTGGAGGCAGCGCCGACCGTGCTGCCGATCGTGAACCGGATCGGAGTCCCGTTCGCGACCACGTTCCCGTCAACGTCCTTCACCGTCGCGGTAATGTTCGTGCCCGAAGCAGCGATCTCGATCTTGTCGGGGCGGCCCGCCGACGTGAGCGTCGTCGTCGCGTTCGCCACAGACGAGGTCGAGATGTTCTGCGACGTCAGCGTCGCTGTGCCCTTCTCAGTCGAGAGGGCGCAGTACGTCACCTGCACGCGACCCGCCACGGTGGCAATCGTCGCCGTGTTCTGCGTGATGGACTTAGCCGACACGCCTACGCAGCTCGTGCCGGCGCCGCCGGCAAGTGCGCCCTTGTCCACCGAGATCAGCATGACCTGCGCGTTCACGCCATTGGCAGCGCCATCGACGACACGAATGGTCACATCCGAAGCCTGGTTCGGCGTGAAGTACGGAGCCGCGGCCGCGGTCGTCGAGGCCGCGACCGCCTTGTGGGTAACCGCGGTGATGCTCTGAGTGGCGGCGGTCGTACCGGTCGCCGTGCTCAACGTGACCGTCGTCGTGCCAACGGCGCTCAGGCTGGCAACCGTACTGATCAGCGTGTCGACGCCAGCGGTCCCCTTGCCACGGTACGTATTTGTCGCGATGCCCGTGCTTGCGGTCGCCACCGTCGATGTCGCCGTGCACACCGTCGTGTAACACCCGATGCCGGTCGAGAACAACACCGCGGTATTGCTCACGACCGCAAGGTTCACGTCACGCACGAGCGCGGTCACAGACGTCGTCTGCGTGCCGTCCGCTGTAATGTTCGAAGAGCCGGTAACGGCCATCGTGATCGAGTAGGGCGCGGTAAGCGCGGTGCCTGCAGTGATCGTCCCAAGGCTCGTCGTGCCGGCGGTGATCCCCACAAACGCCGAAGTGCTCGACGAGGAGACAGTGATATTCCCGCTCGCTGACGTGTTCGTTAGCGGCCAGATCTTCGGCGGCGTCACGCCGCCGATGACAACGCTACCAGCACCTGTAACGGCCCCGGTCACGTTGATGATCATCTGCAGGCCGTCGCCACTGTAGGTTGTCGCACCAAACGTCGCGCCCGTAGCGCCGACGGCTACGTTCGTTGCCACGTTGGTGTCCCACCGCCAGCCTGTGGGCGCCTGCAGAATCAACGTCCCGACTGTGAGGTCGTTAGCTGCCGACGCAGCGAGCGTCAAACTGCCTGTAACCGTAGTGCTCGTGCCGGTAGTGGCTGTCACGCCGGAACCGTTCGCGAGGTTGGTCGTAAGCGGAACAGTCGTCGTTGTTAACGGCGTAACCGTGATAGTTGCCGAGGCCGTCTGCGCCATCAACGCGAGCGCGAAGAGCGCCGCGACGAGGACGGCAGAGCCGCTCCATGCAAACTTCTTTGTGAAACTCAAGCCTAGTCCTCCTGGACTATTCACTGCGTGTCTAGCATCCTCGCGTACCTCGGTCGCCCCCTCTCCTTCGGGGTCGCCGGCGGAGTCGCCGCGTTGGTGCCGTCGCTCGAGCGGAACGCCACCAACACTCGCCTCTCCACCGGCCACCTGGCCCTGGCGCGCACCCCAAGCGAGCACGCCCGAGGGCGCACTCCTCCTGTGCACAGAGAAAGAAACGGAGGCAGCCACCTCGGGGTTAACGCTACCTCCACGAAATGTTTCCCCTACCGCCATCTCCCCGTCCCGGTTAACCCACGCACCCGTTTATGTGTTGTCTGTAATGCAGGCGGGGGGCCTGGCTCGGAAACGAGCCCTGCGGGGAACCAGCGGCGGACGCCCGGCGTCCCCTCGCTATACTCGGAGGGCACGCCACCGGAGCCGCCGTTGCCGGAGTTCGCTCCCCAACCACCTCCTGCCCAGCTCGGACTCGACCCCGCCGCGGAGCGTGCCCTCGTGGACCGCGCCCGGCAGGGCGAACAGGAGGCCCTCGGCCAACTGTACGACGCCTACCTGCCGAGGCTGTATCGCTACTGCCTCAGCCGCGTAGGCAACGAGACCGACGCAGAGGACCTCGCGGAAGAAATCTTCCTCAAGGTCCTCGGGGCGATCGACGGGTTCCAGTGGCAACCCGTCGGCCCGAAGGGGGCGCAAGCCCCCGGGGATGCTGTCGGGGCGCAAGCCCCGGGAGATATGGCAGGAGAGCGCGTGCCCTTCGGCGCGTGGCTCTTCCGCATCGCCCACAACCACGTCGTCTCGTTCCACCGCCGCGCCGCCACGCGCGGGCCGGTGAGCGAACTATCGGAGCAGCTCGCCGGCACCCTCAGCGACGGCGCCCGTGGCCCCGCCGAGCTCGCCGTCACCCGGCTCACCATCGAGGAGGTCTTCGCCGCCGTCCGCCTGCTCCCAGACGCCCAGCGCGAGGTCATCCTCCTCCGCTTCGCCTCCGGGCTCAGCATCGCGGAAACCGCCGACGTCCTGGGCAAACAGCTCTCCAACGTCAAAGTGCTCCAGCACAAAGGCGTCCAAAAGCTCAAGCTCATGCTCAACGGCCCCGCACCCGCAGACGGCCCTCTGAACAACGCTACGAACAATCACACAATCAACCCGCTGGCCGAGCTGCTCGAGCACCCCCCCGCGACGAGGACCCGATGACCGACCCCCACCCCACCGACGAGCAGCGCGAGGCAGCCCCCTTCGGCTCGGCCTCCCCCTCGCCCCGGAACGGGGAGAGGGGGCCGGGGGGTGAGGGCTCCGACGCCGCCGAGGCCGAACGCCTCGCCGCCGCCCTCGCCGCCCTCGAAGCCGGCGCCGACCCCCACATCGACCCCCGCCAGGACCCCGAGCTCGCCGCGCTCATCCGCACCGCCGGCCTGCTCCGCCACGGCCTCCCGGACCCCACGGCGACCCCCGCCTTCCGCTCCTACCGCGCCCGCTCCCGCGCCTACGTCCTCCACTCCCTCGAGCATCCCGCCGCAGCCGCCCCGGCGCCGCAGCGCGAACCCCTCGGCGAGGTACTGCGACCCGCCCGCTGGCGCCTGCGCGACCTGCTCGTCGCCGCCCCGCTCGCCGCCGCGGCCGCCGCCGTCGCCCTCATCCTCGGCCTCGGCCTCGGCGGACCCGGCAACTCCCCCGCCGACGACGCGCGCGCCCGCCTCGTCGCCACCAACCGCACCGCCGTCACCGCCGACGACGAGCTGCTGCGCATGCGCGTCGCCCTCGACCAGATCGCACAGCGCACCGCCCGCGGCGAAGCCGTCGACGCCCGCCTCCTGCGCACCGTCACCGAAAGCACCGCCGCCGTCGCCAACCGCATCGAGACCGCCCCGCAGACCGTCAACAAGGACGCCGTCGCCAGCTACCACCAGGCCGTCACCGTCGGCCGCGCCGTGCTCGGCACCGTCCAGGCCGCTGCCGGCAGCGAGGCTGCGCTCGCCTCCGCGCAGCAGGCCGCGCAGGACGGCCACGTCGCCGCCGCGCGCTTCCTCGCCGCCGAGCCCGCCGCGACTGCCGTCGCCACGACGACGCCCGCGCCCACGCCGAGCGCCACCCCCACGAGCACGCCCACACCGCGCCCGACCGCCACCCCCACCGCGACCCCAACGCCGACGGCTACACCCACCCCCACCGCCACCCCGGCCA
>CAMDBZ010000182.1 GCA_945889565.1 Thermoflexus hugenholtzii JAD2
GTCGGCGGTGCTCGGCGGCACGCAGTCGCTGCACACCAACTCCTACGACGAGGCGCTCGCGCTGCCCACCGAGGCCGCCGTCGAGCTCGCCCTGCGCACCCAGCAGATCATCGGGTACGAGACCGGCGTCGCGGACGTGATCGATCCGCTCGCCGGCTCGTACTACATCGAGGCGCTCACGGACCGCGTCGAGGACGAGGCGAACGCGTACCTCGCACGCATCGAGGACATGGGCGGCGCGCTCGCCTGCATCGAGCAGGGCTACCAGCAGCGCGAGATCCAGGAGAGCGCGTTCCGGCTCCAGCGCATGGCGGAGACGAAGGAACGCATTGTCGTCGGCGTGAACCAGTTCCAGACCGGCACCGTCGTGGTGCCGGAGACGATGCGCGTCGAGGCCGCCATCGCGCGCAAGCAGGTCGAGCGGCTGCAGGCGCTGCGCGCGCGCCGCGACGGCGCCGCCGTCGACGCAGCACTCACGCGCATCCGCGCCGCCGCCCAGGGCTCCGAAAACATGGTCCCGCTGCTGATCGAGGCCGTCGAGGCGTACGCCACCATCGGCGAGATCTGCAACGTGCTGCGCGACGAGTGGGGCGAGTACCAGGAAGTGCTGACCATCTGATGCCGGACGCCCCAGTCACCCGCGACGTGCTCGACGAGCTGCTGGAGGACAACGCGGTCGCGCGCGCCGCGCTGCTGCAGGCCGTCGACGCGCTGCCGGCGGAGCGCCGGCTGGAGCGCGCGTTCGGCGAGTGGTCGGTGAAGGACATGGTCGCGCACCTCGCCGCTTGGCAGGACGGCTACGCCGCCGCGCTGGAACTCGTCGCGCGCGGCGAGCGGCCCGTCATCCCCGGGTACGCGAACGATGACGACGCGTTCAACGCGGCCCGCGTCGCCGAGGCGCGCGAGCTGTCGTGGGAGCAGCTGCTCGGCAATCTGCGCGCGGCGCGCGAGCGGCACGACGCCGCGGTGCGCGGGCTGCGCGTGCTCGACCCCGATCGCTACGCTGAGGGGCGCACGCCGCGCCGCCTCGCCAGCAGTGCGAACCACGACCGCGAGCACACGCCGGAGATCGAGGCATGGCGCCGGGCGCAGGGCGTCTAGCGCCGTGCCGCTTGTGTCGCACACATAGAACCGGGGCGGAGGGTCCGATGATCGATCGCGTGCACCACGTGGGCGTCGTGCTGCCGAGCGCCGACGAGGCGCTGCGCTTCTATCGTGACATCATGGGCCTGCGCGTCACCGCCGACGAGGTGATCGAGGAGCAGGGCGTGCGCGGCGTGCTGCTCGAGCTCGGCGAGAACGAGATCGAGCTGCTCGAGCCCGTGCGCGAGGACACAGGCGTCGCGCGCTTCCTCGCCAGCCGCGGGCCGACGCTGCACCACATCTGCTTCAACACGCCGGACATCCGCGGCGAGCTCGCGCGGCTGCAGGGGCAGGGCGTCGAGCTGATCGACCAGGCGCCGCGCCGCGGGCTCGCGGGCGAAGTCGCGTTCATCCACCCGCGCTCGATGCACGGCGTACTGATCGAGCTCGCCCAGCCGCCCGCCGGCGCGCACGTCTCCAGCGCGCGCGGCTTCGACCACGTCGCGGCGCGCGTCGCGGACCTCGACGTTGCGGCGCAGACGTGGCGAAACGTGCTCGGCATCGAGCTGCGCGCCACCGTCCAGGCGCGCGGCCTGCGCATCGGCCAGCTGCACTGCGGCCAGTGCGTCATCGAGCTCGTGGCTCCCGACGGCCCCGACTCGCCCGCCGCCCAGGCCATCGCCACCGAGGGCGAGCGCGCCGCCTCGATGGTGGCCGTGCCCGTCGCGGACCTCGCGGCCGAGGTCGCGCGCTACCGCGCCGCCGGCCTCACGCTGCCGGACCCCGCGCCGGGCGTGCTCCCGGGTACCATGACCGCGACGATCCCGGCCGAGCAGGCGTTCGGGCTGGCCATCCAGCTCATCGCCGGCGCGTAGCCAGCACTCTGAACGATAGGGTGACGACAGGGAGGGCGAGATGACGACGGAACAGCGCACCATCCGCGTGCTGATCGCGAAGCCCGGCCTCGACGGCCACGACCGTGGCGCGAAAGTGGTCGCGCGGGCGCTGCGCGACGCCGGCATGGAGGTCATCTACACCGGCATCCGCCAGACGCCCGAGATGATCGCCGAGGCCGCCCTGCAAGAAGACGTCGACGTCGTCGGCCTCTCGATCCTCTCCGGCGCGCACCTCGAGCTGTTCCCACGCGTCGTCGCGGAGCTCAAGCAGCGCGGCGTCGACGACGTGCTGCTGTTCTGCGGCGGCATCATCCCGGAGGCGGACGTCCCGGCCGTGCAGGCGATGGGCTTCACCGGCGTATTCGGCCCCGGCACCGACACCACGCAGATCATCGAGTTCGTCCGCGAGCACGCCAAAGAGCGCGCGTAGTTGGACGCGGCCGAGCTCGTCGCGGGCGTCGCCGCAGGCGACCGGCGCGCGCTCGCGCGCGCGATCACCCACGTCGAGGCGGACTCGCCTGCCGGGCGCGCCGTGCTCGCCGGGCTCTACCCGCGCACCGGCGGTGCGCACACCATCGGCGTCACCGGTTCGGCAGGCGTCGGCAAGTCGACGCTCGTCGGCGCGCTCGCGCGCGAGGAGCGCCGGCGCGGGCGCACCGTCGGCATCGTCGCCGTCGACCCGTCCTCGCCGTTCTCGCACGGCGCGATCCTCGGTGACCGCATCCGCATGCAGGACCTGACCGCCGATGCCGGCGTGTTCATGCGCTCCATGGCGTCGCGCGGCAACCTCGGCGGCCTCGCCGAGGCCGCGTCCGGCGTCGTCGACGTGCTCGACGCGGCCGGCTACGACATCGTGATCGTCGAGACCGTGGGCGCCGGGCAGGACGAAGTCGAAGTCGCCACCGCGGCCGAGAGCACGGTGCTCGTGTCGACCCCCGCCGGCGGTGACGACGTGCAATCGATGAAGGCCGGGCTGATGGAGATCGCCCAGATCATGGTCGTGAACAAGGCCGACCTTGCCGGCGTCGAGACGACCGTGATGCAGCTGCGCGGCCTGCTCGCCATCGCCCCGCCGCGCGGCTGGACGCCCCCGATCGTGAAGACCGTCGCGCGCACGAACGACGGCATCGCCGAGCTCGTCGACGCGCTCGACGCGCATCGCGCGTACCTGCGCGGCTCCGCACACGCCGCCGCCGAGCGCCGCGAGCTGGCGCGCGCGCAGATCGTCGCGCTCGCCCGCGCCGCGCTCTACCGCCAGGCGCTTGCCACCGCGGCGCACGAGGGCGTGCTCGCGACCCTCGTCGAGGAGGTCGCGACACGTCGCCGCGACCCGCGCGATGCCGCGCAGACGCTGCTCGCCGCCGTCTGGCGCCACGGACAGGACACGCACGAGGCGTGATCGCGCGCCTGCTCGCGGCCTGCGTCGCCGCCGTCGCGCTCGCCTGCGGCGAGCCGCACGCGGAAGCGCAGCTGTCGACGTCGACGCCCGCACCGGCGACCGTCGCCGCGTCGGCTGCGGCCGCCCCCTCGACGGCCGCGAGCCCCGCGCCGAGCCCACGAGCGAGCGCCGCCGAGCCCATGCGCGCCACGGCTACCGCCACCGCGCGCGACTCTCGCCCTGCGACATCTGCCACCGCCTCGCACGCGGCGCCGAGCGCCGCCGTCGAGGTCTCCCGCGGCGCCCGCGAGGGCCGCCTGCTCGCGCTCAGCTTCGACTGCGGTGGCCACGCGGGCCCCACAGCGGAGATCCTCGACGCGCTGCGCGAGGCCGACGTGTCGGTCACGTTCTTCCTCAT
>CAMDBZ010000183.1 GCA_945889565.1 Thermoflexus hugenholtzii JAD2
GCTCGTTGTCGAGGATCGGCGACGCGAGCTTGACGAGGTGGATGTCGGCGAGCGCCTGGTCGAGCAGGTTGCCTTCCGGCCCAATCATCGTGTCGACCGAGGTGACGAGCTCCTCGCGGATCGCGTCGAGCGGCGGGTTGGTGACCTGCGCGAACAGCTGCTGGAAGTAGTTGTAGAGCGGCTGCGCATGACTCGACAGCACCGCGACGGGCGTGTCGGTGCCCATCGAGCCGACGGACTCCTCCGAGTTCACGACCATCGGGCCGAGGATGTACTTGAGGTCCTCGATGGTGTGGCCGAACGCCATCTGCTGCTTGAGCAGCGCGTCGCCGGCAAATGGCGCGGCGGGGGTCGCGGGCGGGAGCTCGGCGAGCGGGTGCACGTGTTCGCGTAGCCAGTCCGCGTAGGGCGCCTGCGCCGCGAGACCGAGCTTGAGCTCGGCGTCGTCGATGATGCGGCCTTCAGCGAGCGAGACCAGGAACATCTTGCCGGGCTGCAGCCGACCCTTGCGCAGGATGCGCTCCTCCGGGATCGGCAGCACGCCGACCTCGGACGCCATAAGCACGATGTCGTCCTTCGTGACGATGAAGCGCGACGGGCGCAGGCCGTTGCGGTCAAGCACCGCACCGATGTTCTGGCCATCGGTGAACGCGACGGACGCGGGGCCGTCCCACGGCTCCATGACGGTGCTGTGGTACTCGTAGAACGCTTTCTTCTCGGCGGGCATGGACTCGTGGCCGGACCACGCCTCCGGGATCAGCATCATCACGGCATGCGGCAGCGGGCGGCCGGCCATCGTCAGCAGCTCGAGCGCGCTGTCGAGGATGGCCGTGTCAGAGCCGCGCTCGTCGATGATCGGCAGGATCTTCGCGATGTCGGGGAAGTGCGGCGAGGCGAAGAGCGCCTCGCGCGCGCTCATCCAGTTGATGTTGCCGCGCAGCGTGTTGATCTCGCCGTTGTGCGAAAGCATGCGGTAGGGGTGCGCGAGCCGCCAGCTGGGGAACGTATTCGTGCTGAAGCGCGAGTGGAACATCGCAAGCGCGCTCTCGACGCGCGGGTCCGCGAGGTCCGGGAAGTACGCGTCGAGCTGCGTCGCGGTGAGCATGCCCTTGTAGACGAGCGTGCGCGACGAGAGGCTGGCGAAGTAGCAGAAGCCAGCGTCAGCGATGCCGGCGCGCTCGATGGCGTGCTCGAAGCGCTTGCGGATCACGTAGAGCGCGCGCTCGAACGCGTCCTGGTCGGCCAGGCCGCCGGCGCGGCCGATGATCGCGTGCTGCATCACGGGCTCGACCGCGCGCGCGCTCGCGCCGACGTCGGCGGCGTCGATGTCGGTCGGCACCAGGCGCCAGCCGAGCAGCTGCTGGCCCTCTTCCGCGACGATGCGGGCGAAGAGCGCCATCGCCTGCGCGCGCGGGCCGGGGTCGCGCTGGGCGAAGAGCATGCCGACGCCGTAGTGCCCGGGCTGCGGCAGCGTGATGCCGAGACGCGCGCACTCGTCGCGGAGGAAGGCGTCGGGGAGCTGGATGAGCAGCCCGGCGCCGTCGCCGGTGTTCACCTCGCAGCCGCAGGCGCCGCGGTGGTTCAGGTTCTCGAGCGCCTGGAGGCCGTCGCGCACGATCTGGTGCGACCGCTGCCCCTTGAGGTGCACGATGAAACCGACGCCACAGCTGTCGTGCTCGTGGCCGCCGTCGTACAGCCCCTGGGCGAGGGGCATCCCCGGATGCTGAGGCGCCGGTTCAAGCGCGCCCTGAAGCGGCGGTGCGTGCGGGAGTCTACCCAGCGGAGCGTCCATGCCTTCCCCCTGCCCGCGAGGAGATCGCGCTGTGGAAGCGGCTCCGCCACCCGGGCGCCCGGGCCAGTCGATGGTGCCGGGGCGCTGGCGGAGAGGCGGGACGGTTGCGAACCGAACATCCGGTTCGAACCGCGGTTCACACGCGCATGATAGCCGATGCGCGCCAATGCCTCGGCGCGAGGGCGACATCTTGCGCGATCCGTCACAAGCTGGCAAGACCCGCGCAGCGCTGCACCGTCCGTAGCGCTTCAGTAAAGAGTAGGTGAAGCAGGCCCGGCGGTGGGGAAGGCCCGTGCTAGCGTCGATCCATGGCAGTGCCGGGTGGGACGGTTCGAGTGCGGCGCCCGCGGCGATGGCTCCCGCGGGCAACGCTGTGCGCCGTCATCGGCGCCTGCGTGCTCGCCGGCGCGGTCAGCGCCGCCGAGGCGCGCGACGCCGCCGCGCCGGGCCCGACCGCGCCCGCGCGGCTGACGCTGCGGGGGCCGAGCGCCGAGCCGGGGCCGGCACCACGCGCCATCGAGCCGCCGTCCGGGGTGACGCGCATCGCTGACCTCGGCTTCGGCGATGCGAAAGCGGCCGGGCAGCGGGCGGTGCAGGACTTCTTCTTCCCCGGCGCCGGGGACTACGCCGTCGGCGAGGCGAGCGCCCTCACGCTCGAGCTCTCGCACTCGAACCTGCTCGTCGCGGAGCGCTCCACGGTGTCGATCGCGTTCAACGGGCGGTCGCTGCGCGCGCTCCGCCTCGACGCCTCGAACGTCGAACCAGCGCGCTACACGCTGGCGATCCCGCGGGAGCTCGTGCGCAAGGACTTCAACCAGCTGCGGCTGGAGTACGCGATGACGCTGGGCCAGGTGTGCGAGGACCCCGCGCACCCGGCACTCTTCGCCACGTTGCTGGGGCAGTCGCAGCTGCGCATTGACGGCGTGGGCAGCGCCGCGCGGCTCGCACAGGAACCGCCCAACCTCGCGGCGTACCCGTACCCCTTCTTCCGCAGCGGCTACCCGCGCGCCGCCGTGGTGGCGCTCGTCGTGCCCGACGCCCCCAACGCCGCCGAGCTGACCGCGGCGTACCGTCTCGCCTCCGACCTCGCCTCGCGCGTGGAGTTCGAAGCGGGCGCGCTGGAGCTGCACACCGCCGGGTCGCTCGCGCGCCAGACGCTCGCCGAGCGGCAGCTGATCGTCATCGGGAGCCCTGAACGGCAACCGCTGGCGACGGAACTCCTGGCGGCGAGTGGGCTGGGATCGGCTGGCGAGCGCCTGCAGCGCGACGGCGGCCCGCTGGCGGCGGACGACGGAGCGCTGGTGCTCGGTGTGTCACCGTGGAACGCGGCGCTGCGCGCGCTGCTCGTGACCGGCGCGAGCGACGCAGCGCTCAGCCGCGCCGTGGACGCGCTGACGACGCCCGAGCCAGCGGCGCTACTCGCCGGCACCACCGCGGTGCTTACGGAGCCGATCCCGCCGGCGGCCGCCGACCGCGGGCCGGCGCGCGCCTTCACGTTCCGCCAGCTCGGGCAGCCGGACCGCACCGTGCAGGGCACGCTCCCCGACACCACGACGATCACCTTCGTCGCGCCGCCGCTCGCGGCCGACGCGTACGCGGAGCTCGAGCTCGTGGTCACGACGCCGGAAACGATTGGTGCGCACTCGAACCTGGGCGTGGACCTGAACGGCATGCTCGTGCAGACGCTCGCGCTCCAGCGCGATGGCGTGCGCGCCGCGCATCGCGTGCGGTTGCCGGCTGCGCAGCTGCTCCCGGGGCCGAACAGCCTGCGCCTGCGCACGACGCTCTACCCGGACCTCGCGAACGACGACGCCTGCGCGTTCGACGCCACCGAACGCGTATGGGCCGTGCTGCACGACGATTCCGCGCTGGCGCTGCCGGCCGACCGGGACGTGCGCCCAGGCGGCGGCTCGCTGGCGACGCTGCCGTTCCCGTTCGCGGGCAGCGGGGGGCTACGCGACACGACGCTCGTGGTCGACCCG
>CAMDBZ010000184.1 GCA_945889565.1 Thermoflexus hugenholtzii JAD2
ACTTCCATGTGATCCGCAGCGCGATCCCGCCGGACACCACGTTTCTCTTCCTGGACCTCGAAGAGTCCGGCAACGTGCCGCTGGCGCTGATCGTGTTCGCGTCGATGTACCTGCAGCAGCGCATCTCCACCACGCGCCGCCTGAACCCGAACGCGCAGCAGAACGTCGCCAACGACATCATGCTGCAGTTCGGCATCCCTCTGATCTTCGGCTACTTCCTGGTGCTCGGCTTCCCCGCGGGCCTCGGCCTGTACTGGGCCGCAAGCACGATTATCGGCATCATCCTGCAGTGGATCTTCGTCGGCCCGGGCGACTTCACGTGGCGCACGCTCGTGCCGCTGCCCGCCGGCCTGCGTGCGCGCGTCAACGCGCTCCTGCGCCCGGGGACCCAGCCAGCCAGGAACCAGCCAGCCAGCGCCGCACGCGGCGGCGTGACCGAAGCGGGAGACAGCAATGCCAGTGGTGGAGGTGAGCGGCAAGACGGTCGACGAGGCGGTGGCAAAGGCGCTGGCCCAGCTCGCGCTCAGCCGCGATCAGGTCGACGTCGACGTCGTTAGCGAGGGTAAGCGCGGCGTCTTCGGCATCGGCGCCGAAGACGCCGTGGTGCGCGTGGCAACCCGCGGCAATGTGCTGGCCCCGGACACCCGGCCGCCGGCCGCGCGCCCGCCCCGGCAAGAACGCCCCGCCCGGCGCCAGGACGACCGACCCCGCGAACGGCCGCCCCAGCGGGAGCGGGCGCAGGGCGAGCGCGCACCCCAGCGCGATGCGCGCCCGAGCGGTGGCGGCGGCGGTGGTGACGGCGGCTCGTCCGCGCCGATGCGCGGGCGCGGCGGCCCCCCCATGGACCGCCCTATCCCCGGCGCCGGCGCGCCGAGCGCCGTGCGCGTGCCCGGCACGCCGGACGAGCTCCCCTACGCCCCGCCCGAGGACGCCGAGGACGCCGTCGACTTCGCTGGCCGCACGCTGCGCGACCTGCTCACGCTGCTCGGCCTGACCGACACGGAGATCTCGGCACGCGACCCCGAGACCGCGGGCGACGGCGCCGGCCTGGCAGCGCAAGTGTTCGACGTCTACGGCAGCACCGCCGACGCCTCCGACGAGCTGGGGCTGCTGATCGGCCGCCGCGGCGAGACGCTGAGCGCGTTGCAGTACCTGCTCAACGTGCTGACCGCACAGCGCCACGAAGGAGAACATGTGTTCTCTCTGGACGTGGAGCAATACCGCCGCCGCCGCGAGGACACGCTGATCGACATCGCGAAGCGCATCGCACAGGAGGTCCGCGAGAGCGGCGACGTGATCACGCTGGAGCCGATGCCCGCCGCGGAGCGCCGCATCGTCCACCTCACGCTCGCGGAGGAGCCCGGCGTGCGCACGGAGAGCGTCGGCACCGGCCCCGACCGCCAGGTCGAGGTGATGCCGGACGTAGGCGAGTAAGGCGGGAGCCGGAGCTGCAGCCGTGCGGCCCGCGCTGCTCATCGTCGGCGCGGTCACGCGCGATGTGGTGGTCGGACAGGGCGTCTTGCCGATGAGCGAGCGCGCAGGCGGGGCGGCGAGCTACGCGGCGCGCGCCGCCACGGCGCTCGGCGTGCGCGCCGCCATACTCACGATCGCCGCGCCCGACGCGGACCTCGATGCGCTGGCCGGCCACGACGTGACCGTCGTCCGCGCCGATGTGACGCTCACGTTCGAGCACACGCATGGCGCAGCGGGCGCGCGCGCCATGCGTGTGCTCGAACGCCCGCGGCGCGCGCTCACGTGGGCGGATCTGCCCACGCAGTGGCGCGCCGCCGATGCGTTCCTGCTGGCGCCGCTGCTTCCGGACGACATCGACGTTGCCTCGTTCGCACGCGTCGACGCGCCGCTGCGTGGGCTGCTCGCGCAAGGCTTGCAGCGTCGCGTCGGGGAGGGCGGCGCGGTGCACGCGCTCGACGCGCCATCGCCCGCGCTGCTCGCGGCGCTCACGCCGGCCGTCGCCGCGCAGACGACGGTGTTCCTGTCTGCCGAGGAGACGGCCGCGTGGAGCGCGGCGGGCCGTGACGCGCTGGCGGCGCGCTGCGCGCGCGTGGTGCTCACGCAAGGCGCAGCGGGGGCGCTGGTGCGCGCGGGCGGAGTGACGCACACCGTGCCGCCGGCGCCCGCGATCGCCGTCGACGCCACGGGAGCAGGCGATGTGTTCGCGACGGCGCTTATACTCGGCCTGAGCGCGGGCGATGTAGCGGCGGAGCGAGCGGCCAGCATGCTCGCGGCTGCTGCGGTCGAACGCTACGGTCCCGCCCCGCTCCCCACGCGGGCCGAGCTCGAGGGCAGCAACACAGGCACCAGCGAGCCGGAGATCGGGCAGTCATGAGCACCGTATTGGCAGTCGTGAACCAGAAGGGTGGCGTCGGCAAGACGACGACCACGGTCTCGCTTGGCGCGGCGCTTGCGTTGCGCGGCCAGAGCGTACTGATCATCGACGCCGATCCGCAGGCGAACGCCACGACGGCGCTGGGCGTGCGTCAGGGCGAGGGCGGCGGGCTCTACGAATCGATGGTCGATGAGCGCCCGCTCGACGCGACGGTCGTGGCGACCGCGGTGCCGGGCCTCTCGCTCGTGCCGACGACGCCGCACCTTGCGGGCGCGGAGGTGGAGCTCGTCTCGATCATGGCGCGCGAGTTCCGCATGAAGCGCATCCTCGATCCGCTGCGCGATCGCTTCGGCGTGATCCTGATCGACTGCCCGCCGTCGCTCGGGCTGCTCACGGTCAACGCGCTGGCGGCCGCGGACGAAGTGATCATCCCGGTGCAGTGCGAGTACCTCGCGCTCGAAGGGCTGGGGCACCTCGCGCAGACGATCCGCCTCGTGCAGGCGAACCTGAACCCGCGGCTGCGCATTCGCGGCATCGTGCTGACGATGTTCGACAGCCGCACGAACCTGGCGCGGCAGGTGGAGGAGGAAGTGCGGCAGCACTTCGCGAACACGTTCCGCGCGGTGATCCCGCGTTCGGTACGGCTGTCGGAAGCGCCGAGCCACGGCGCGCCGATCCAGCTGTACGACCCGCAGTCGACCGGCGCGCAGGCGTACGACCAGCTCGCGGACGAGCTGCTGGCGCAGCTGCAGCCGGCGGGAGGGGCGATCGCGCATGGCTAGGGGCCTCGGCCGCGGGCTAGCGGCGCTCATCCCGGAGGCGGTGCGCGCGCCCGATGCGCGCATCCCGACGACCGAGGTACCGATCGAACGCATCGTCGTAAACCCGTGGCAACCGCGCACGGTGATGAACGAAGAGGCGCTCGCGGAACTCGCGGCGTCGATCCGCAAGCACGGGATCATCCAGCCGCTGCTGGTGTCGGAAGAGACGACGCCAGATGGTGCGCCGCGTTACCAGCTGATCGCGGGCGAGCGGCGGCTGCGCGCGGCCACCGCGGCGGGGCTGACGCACGTGCCGGTGACGGTACGCCAGACCACGCCGCAGGAGCTGCTGGAGCTGGCGCTGATCGAAAACGTGCAGCGCGCGGACCTCGGACCGCTCGAGGAAGCGCAGGCGTACGAGCGGCTGACGCGCGAGTTCGGGCTGACGCAGCAGCAGGTCGCCGAGCGCGTCGGCAAGTCCCGCACGGCGGTCGCGAACACACTGCGGCTGAACCAGCTGCCGGACGAATTGCGCGCGTCGCTCGCGCGCGGCGAGTTCTCGGAAGGGCACGCGCGCGCGCTGCTCGGCGTGCCGAACGTGGAGCGGCAGCGCCTGCTGTGGCGCGCGATCG
>CAMDBZ010000185.1 GCA_945889565.1 Thermoflexus hugenholtzii JAD2
AGTCTTCCCGCTGGGGAGAGCGAGTACTCAGGTGGCGGCGGTGACCGAGCGGCAGCGCATCCAGCACCTGCTCCGGCGCACCGGCTTCGGCTATAGCGCCCCGGAGCTTGAGGAGTACGTCCGGCTCGGCCTCGAGGGCGCCGTGGAGCGACTGCTCCACCCAGAGCAGGTCGACGACGCCGCCGCGGACGCCGCCATCGAGCCCGTGCTCGCGGTGTTCGCCGGCGACCCCGCCGACGATGAGATCCGTCGCCAGCAGCGTCAGGCGCTCTTCCAGGCCTGGTACCTGCGGTTGCTGCTGACTCGACGCCCGCTGCTCGAGCGAATGACCTACTTCTGGCACGACCACTTCGCCACGGCGATCTCGAAAGTCGGCAACCCGCTGCTGATGCAGCAGCAGAACGAGCGGCTGCGCGGGCACGCCCTCGGCGCATTCCCTGCGCTGCTGCTGGCGGTCGCCCGCGATCCCGCCATGCTGATCTACCTCGACAACCGCTCGAACACGCGCAGCGCGCCGAACGAGAACTACGCGCGCGAGCTGCTCGAACTGCACACCGTCGGTGAGGGCAACGGGTATACGGAGCAGGACGTGAAGGAGGCGGCGCGCGCGCTCACCGGTTGGCGGCTGCAGGAGGGTGTCGCCGTCTTTCGGGCTCAACAGCACGACGCGGGCAAGAAGACGATCCTCGGGCAGACGGCCGCATTCGACGACCGCAGTCTCGTGACGCTGCTCGCCAGCCACCCGGCGACGGCGCGCCACATCGCCGACAAGCTCGTGCGTTTCTTCGTGCGTCCCGATTCCGACGCGGCGCTCGTCGACCGCGTCGCCGCGGAGTTCACGGCGACTGGCGGGGAGATCCGCTCGCTGCTGCGCACGATCCTGCTGTCCGACGCGTTCTACGGCAGCGCTGCCTACCGCAGTCTGGTCAAGGCGCCTGTTGAGCTCGTCGTCGGCGCCAGGCGCGCGCTCGGCGCAATCTCGGACGGCCGTGCCGAGGGCGACGTCAGCCGTCGCCTCGGCCAATTGCTGCTCGATCCGCCCAACCCGGCCGGTTGGCCGGGCGGCCCGGCCTGGTTGTCCGCCTCGAGCATGCTCGCGCGCGCGAACTACGTGGCGGAGCTGACCATGCTGCGCAACCGACGAGCGGCGGACGTGCCCGCGCTGCTGCGTGCGCACGGCGCCACCGGCTCCGCCGCTCAGGCCGTTGACTTCGTGCTCGATCTGCTCGTCGGCGGCGACGTGCCAGATGGCACCCGTGCGATCCTCGTCGAGCACATCGGCGGTGCGCATCACTTCAACTTCGATCAGGCCGCGCGGGACGGATCGCTGCACGGGATGGTGTACCTGGCGCTCTCCATGCCGCTGTACCAGGTGATCTAGCCCAACGAGAGGCAACGCGATGCCGCCGAGATTCGAGCATGTGAACCCTGCGGTTGACGAACCGCGCGAACGCGCGCAGCCGCACACGCGCGCGCTCGGCCGGCGCAGCTTCATCACCAAGGGGCTCGCCGTCGTGGGGCTCGGCACGGCCCTCCCCGCGGCCTTCGTACGCGCGGTCGTCGCCGAAGGCGTCCCGCCGGGTGTGACCGCCAAGCGTCGCGTGCTGCTCGTGCTACAGCTCGGCGGTGGCAACGATGGCCTGAACACCGTCATCCCCTATCGGGACGGCGCGTACTTCACCGCGCGCCCACGCATCGCCGTAAGCGCCGAGGCCGCACTGCACCTCAATGATCAACTCGCGCTGCATCCCAGCATGGCCGGGATCAAGGCGCTCTGGGACAAGCAGCAAGTCGCGATCGTGCAGGGCGTCGGCTACCCGAACCCCAACCGCTCGCACTTTCGTGCGATGGAGATCTGGCACACCGCGTCGCTCGCCGAGGACGAGCGCACCGGCTGGCTCGGGCGCCTGCTCGACGCCACGCACCATGAGCAGGCGGCGGCATGGCGCGCCGCCAACGTCGGGTCAGCCCTCCCACCCTCGCTCATCGCGCAGCGCTCGTTCGTCCCATCGCTGAGTGGCGTGCCGACCTACACGCTCGCTTCCGATCCCGCCGCGCGTGGCCAGAGCGCTCGGCGCGTCACTGACTGGGTGCGGCTGTACGCCGAGCAGGCCGCGCTCGGCGGGGCGCTAGCGCTGGTCTCGCGCGCCGGCACACAAGCGTACGAGTCGACGCTCGACCTGCAACGCGAGACCGCGTCGTACCAGCCGATGGCCGAGTACCCCAACAACGCGCTCGCGACCGCGCTCAAGACCTGCGCGCAGATCGTCACCGCGAACCTCGGCACGACCATCGCGTACGTCACCACCGGGGGATTCGACACGCACGCCGGCCAGGCGAACACACAAACAGCGCTGCTGCAGGGGGTCTCGGACGCGGTTGCAGCCTTCTACGCGGACCTGGCGGCCCGCGAGATGGACGGCGACGTGCTCACAGTGATGTGGACGGAGTTCGGGCGCCGCGTGCGCGAGAACGGTTCGGGCGGCACCGATCATGGCACTGCGACGCCGCTGTTCCTCTTCGGCGGGGGCGTGCAGGCTGGCGTCTACGGCGAGACGCCGTCCCTCGCGAGCCTCGACCAGGGTGACCTGAAGTTCAACACCGATTTCCGCTCCGTGTACGCGACGCTGCTCGCCCGCTGGTTGCGCGTCGACCCCCGGGATGTGTTGCAGGGCTCCTTCCCCGAGCTACCTTTGCTCCGCTAGCGCGAGAGAGAGCCTCCGGCACCACGCTGTGTCCACCGCGCGTCCTGCGATCACCCGTCGGAACAGACCACTCACGATCCCGCGATTGTGCCTCGTGGATCGACGTGCTCGCGGGCTCCCTCGATACGCACTTCCGCCTGACGTCACCCGTCTAGGAGGCGGTGCGTTCGCGGCTTGCAGCTCGCACCGCCTGGTGCCCCGGTGATGTCGGTCCAGGCTAGGCAGCGAGAATCTCACGCAGCGCGAGGTCGAGGGCGGCCGCGTCCCGCGGGTCGGGTCCGGGCGATCCAGCAAGATGCCCCCAAATGGTCTCGAACGGTCGCAACTCCGCGTTCGGCATCCGGGCGACCTCGTAGGCGTTGTCTTCGGGCGGGAAGTAGAGGTCGGTCGACGACGGCATGACGATCGCGCGCGCGCGGATCGCCGCCAGCGCTCGATCGAAGTCGCCGCCATACGTCTCGTTGGCGGAGATGTCGGCGTGCTGCCAACTCCAGATCATCGCCAGTTGGTCGTTCGCGTCGAGCGGGCTCGCACCCCAGTTCGTCGCTAAGTAGTCCGCGAGCGACTCGGCACCCAGCTCACGCCAGCGCTCCTCGCGGTAGAAGGCCTGGGAGAGCGCCCAACCCGCCCAGACGCGGCGCATCGCTCGCAATCCGATCAGCGGCGGCTCCTGATAACGGCCGCCCGCGAACGCCGCGTCGGCGGTGAGCGCCGCCTTGATACCGTCGAGGAACACCCAGTTGTGTGGCGAGCACCGCGCCGCCCCGCAGCGCGGGACGATCCGCTCGACCAGCTCGGGGAACGCGGCACCCCACTCGAACGCCTGCAGTCCCCCCATCGAGGTGCCCGTCACCAACCGGATGCGCTCGATGCCAACGCGCTCGGTCAGCAAGCGGCGCTGCGCTTGCACCATGTCGTGGATCGTCACGCCCGGGAAGTCGGGGCCGCTGAACGGCGCGGGCGTGTTCGAGGGCGACGAGGAGAGACCGTTGCCGAACATGTTCGG
>CAMDBZ010000186.1 GCA_945889565.1 Thermoflexus hugenholtzii JAD2
GAGCAGGTCGTCGATGTTGATGCCGCAGTTGGCGGCGTACTCCGGGTCGAGCGCGTGCTCCACGTCGATGTAGGCCGCGAGGCCGCCCGCACGCTGCGCCTCGGCGATGATGTGCTGCGCGAGCGTCGACTTGCCGGCGGACTCCGGCCCGTAGACTTCCGTGATGCGGCCGCGCGGGATGCCGCCGATGCCAAGCGCGATGTCGAGCGAGAGCGAGCCCGTGGGGATGGCGGAGACGTTGAGCCGCGCGCCGGCGTCCCCGAGGCGCATGATCGCGCCCTTGCCGAAGTCCTTGGTGATCTGCTCGATGGCTCGGGTCAGGTCTTCGCCGCGCTTCGCCGTCTTCTGCTGGGCCTTGTCCTGTGCCTTGTCCTGGGCCATCGCCGGGGTCCTTCCACATGCTTGGTGCTGCGCTCCACGGTGGCGGAGGGCGCGCGATGAAAATAGAACGCACGTTCGCTACTGTCAAGCCTCTCCCGCCACGTACGTCCCGGCGCAGGCGGTGAGCGACGCGGCCGATACGGCGTGCGAGCTGGGCGGCGACGTGTTGCGCATGCGTGTCACCGCGCCGCCGCTCGACGGCCGCGCCAACGCGGCGCTGCTGCGGCTGCTCGCGGACGCGCTCGGCGTGCGTCGCGTCGCGCTGCACGTGGTGGCGGGCGAGGCGAGCCGCGACACGCGCGTCGCCGTCGATGGCGTGTCGCTCGCCGAGGCGCGCGCGCGGCTGGCGAGGTGCGAGGTGCGAGGTGCGAGGGGCGCGGCCGCTAGGCGCCAGAGCCGAGCGCGCGCGCGATGCCGAAGAGCAGGAACATCGCCACCATCGGCGTGATGTCGATCATGCCGATCGGCGGGATCACGCGGCGCAGCGGCTGCAGCACTGGGTCGGTGATCGCGTCGAGCGCCTGGAAGATCGGCCCGCTGCGGTCGATGGGGAACCACGTCAGCAGCGAGCGCGCCAGGATGGCGAACGCCAGCAGCGAGACCAACAGCGACAGGATCTCGAGCACCGGTGTCACGCTAGCTCTCCAAGCTCCTGCGCGCGCAGGAACGCCGCCTCGATCGCGTCGTCGAACGCGGCGCGTACCGCCGCAGACTCGAGCTCGCGGATGGCCGCCGCCGTCGTGCCGCCGGGCGAGGTGACCGCCGCGCGCAGCTCGGCCGGATGCGTGCCCGTCTCCTGCGCGTAACGCGCGGAGCCGACGAACGTCGCCAGCACGAGCGATGACGCGTCGGCGCGCTTCATGCCCAGCCGCACCGCTGCATCGATCATCGACTCGATGACGAGGTAGACGTAGGCGGGCCCGGAGCCGTGTAGCGCGGTCGCGAGGTCGACGGCCTCGTCGTCGGCCACCTCGATGACGGCGCTGCACACGGCGCCGAGCAGCCGGCGCACCTGCGTGCGCTGGTCGAGGTTGACCTCCGGCGCGGGGTAGTAGGCGGCGGCGCCCTCGCCGATGGCAGCCGGCAGGTTCGGCATCACGCGTACGCACGCGCGGTGCCCGGTGTGGCGCTGCACCGCCGCCAGCGGCACGCCGGCAGCGATGGACACCACCACGGCGCCCCCGGAGAAGGCGCCGCGCAGGCCCTCCGCGACGTGCGGCAGGTCCTGCGGCTTGACCGCGAGCAGTACGAGGTCCGCGCCGATGCATGCGCTCTGCGCATCGTCCGTCACGCGCACCCCGTGCTCCGCGAGGATGGCGCGCTTCGGCGGCAGCGACTCCGCGACCGCGACCTCGCCCGGCGCGGCGACCTCCGCGCGCAGGATGCCGCGCAGGAACGCCTCGCCCATGAACCCACCACCAATGATGCCGATCCGCACCGGACGCGCTCCTACTCGTTCCTTACTCGTTGCGAGGGCCGAACAACGCGCGCCCGACGCGCACCGCGGTGGCGCCTTCGGCGATCGCTGCCGGATAGTCCTCGGTCATGCCCATCGAGAGTCCGCGCAGGCCGTGCGCGTGCGCGAGCTCGCGCAGCGCGCGAAACACCGGGCGCGCCTGCTCGGGGTCGTCCGCCGCGGGGGCGACCGTCATCAGCCCGACGACGTCGATGGACGCGCGCGACTGCAGCGCGTGCAGCAGCGGCGCGAGCTCCGCCGGCGCGACGCCCGCCTTCGACGCCTCGCCCGCGACGTTGACCTCGACGTAGCACGCGAGGCGACGGCCCGTGCCCGCGCGCTCGCTCTGGTGCTGAATCTCGTCGGCGAGGCGCAGCGAGTCCAGCGAGTGCAGCGCGGCGATGCGCGGCAGCACCTCGCGCACCTTGTTGCGCTGCAGGCTGCCGATGAAGTGCCAGCGCACCGCGTACGCGCGCAGCGACGCGGCGTCCGCCTTCGCGGCGAGCTCCTGCGCGCGGTTCTCGCCGAAGTCGAGCAGGCCCGCGGCGCACGCCTCGGCGAGCAGCTCCGGCGGCTGCGTCTTCGACGCGCCGATCAGCGTGACCTCGGCCGGATCGCGGTCGGCGGCCCGGCAGGCGCGCGCGATCGATTCGCGGACTTCGGCGAGGCGAGCGGCGACGGTGGGGGCGGCGGCGGTCATGGGCACAGCGTACGTCGGGCCGCGGCCTCCCGGCCAGTGCGCCGGAAGGCGTTCGAGCAGGGGCGCTGCGGGCCGCTCGAGCGACGCCCGGGAGGGCGTCGTGACCCGCAACGCCAGACATAACTATATCAAGTGAGCCAGAGGATTGCCATCCGGGAAGCCCCTGCCGGGTGTCGGGAACTGCGCGCGGGCTGCCGACGTAATACCACTCACGAGTGTCGCGTCAGCGGCTCCAGCGACGGTTCGAGACCGGAGGTAGTGCGATGGCACACGACACGACGCGTACGCGAGATTCGCGCGGCACGCCGAGGCGCGCGACGCGCCGGGCGGTGAGCGTGGCGCTCGCGCTGCTCGTGGCGCTGGCCGCGGTGTGGTCGGCGTGCGGCGACGGGGAGTCCGACGCGAGCACACGCTCGGGCGGCACGTCGAGCGGCGGCGCGAGCGGCGCGATGGGCTCGACGCAGCTCGCGCCCGCGGGCCGCGACGGCGTGAGCGGCGAGCTTGCCGCCGCGCCCGCGCCCTCGACGGACGCCGCCGGCAAGGCCGCCGAGAGCCGTGGCGTCGTCGACGCGCCGAGCGGCGACCCGCAGGCGACCGCCGACCTGCTCGGCCGCAAGATCGTGCGCACCGGCTCGCTCGAGCTCGAGGTGACCTCGGTCGCCGAGGCGTACGACCGCGTGACGGCGCTCGCGGCGGGCGCGGGCGGGTACGTCGGCGAGGCGTCGTTCTTCGGCTCGGGCGACGCGCGCTCGGCGCGGCTGGTGCTGCGCGTGCCCGCGGACCGCTACGACCGCACGATCGTCGAGCTGCGCGCGCTCGCGAAGGACGTGAAGTCGATCTCGCTGCAGAGCCACGACGCGACCGCCGAGGTCACCGACCTCGAGTCGACGCTGCGCAACTCGCGCGCGGTGGAGACGCAGTACCTGCAGCTCTTGAACCGCGCGACCGCGATCCCGGACATCCTGCAGCTGCAGGACCGGCTGCGCGCGGTGCGCCTGGAGATCGACCGCATCGAGGGGCGCGTGGCCGCGCTCGGCCGCCTGACCGAGCTCGCGACGGTGACGGTGCAGCTCGCGCCGGTGCCGGTGGTCGCGAAGCCCGAGCCGCGCGTCGACAGCCCGCGCGAGGCCGCGCGCGCCGCCTGGGACGCCTC
>CAMDBZ010000187.1 GCA_945889565.1 Thermoflexus hugenholtzii JAD2
GCGTGGGGTGAGCAGCGACTGGGGGCGGCGATGCAGGGCGCGAACGACGACGGGGCCGAGCGCGGGGGTGCGCGGCCGCTGGTGCTGGTCGCCGAGGACGACGAGGTCAACCAGCGCGTGTGCGTCGAGATACTGAAGCGCCTCGGCTACGACACGCTCGTGGTGGGGAATGGACTGCAGGCGCTGGCGGCGTTCGAGCCCGGGCGCTTCGTCGCGGTGCTCATGGACTGCATGATGCCGGAGCTGGACGGGTACACGGCGACGGGCGAGCTGCGTCGCCGGTATCCGGAGCATCGCGTGCCGATCATCGCTGTCACCGCGAACTCGATGGTCGGAGACCGCGACCGCTGCCTCGAGGCAGGGATGGACGGGTACGTCGCGAAGCCGATCCGCCTCGAGGACCTCGCGGCGGCGATGGCGTGCTGGGTGAGCGCGCCCGCGGCCGCGCCAACGGGCCGTGTCGGTGGCGCCGTCGATGGCGTGCTCGACATCGAACTGTTGCGCGAGCTCGGGCTGCTCGATCCGGCGGAGGGCGAGCAGCCGCTCGCCGAGGTGTTTGCGACGATGACGGCGGCGAAGCTCGCGGAGCTGCGCGCGGCGATCGCGGCGTGCAGCACGGAGCGCCAGCGCGCGGCGGCACACGCGCTCAAGGGCGCGGCGGCGAACCTCGGCGCGCGCATGCTATCGAGCATCGCCGCGGGCCTCGAGCAACAGGCGAGGGCCGGCGACCTCGCGAGCGCTGAGGCGGTCGACGCGTGCGCCGTCGAGTGCGCGCGCGTGGTGGACGCGTTGCATAGCCTGAGCGCGGCATAACGCATCGCGAAGCGAAGCGAGCGGCCCGGCGCTGTGCGTTCGGTCTTGCTAGGCTCGTGGCGTGGGTCGTGTGTGTGGTGACGATGGAGTAACCGGCGTGGGCTGGGGCGGCCGTCGGCGCGTCCCGCCGTGGCTCGCGCTTGCGTTGCTGCTCGCCGCCCTCGGCGGCTGTCGCGACGATGCACCTCGATCTGCGGCGACGGCGCCGGCGGGGACCGCGAGCGACCGGCCGACCGGCACGCCGACCGCACCGCCGCAGGTGGCGGCGAATCACGGCGTCGCGCTGGTGGAGGTCGCGAGCGGGGCGCAGCACTGGCTCGACGGCCCGAACGACGATCGCACGGTGGGCGCGGGCGCGACGTTCGTGCGGGGCGAGGCGCGCATCTGGCTGCAGCGTCAGCAGAGCGGCGACTACCGGACGACGTCGTGGTTCGACCTCGAGGGGCGCGAGTTGGAGCGGCGCGACGGCTACGTGCCGAGTGATCCGCGGCTCGCGCGCTGCGAGCAGATCGAGCAGGGGCGTGCGGCGCTCATCGACGGGGGGCGCGTGCCGTTCGCGTGCGGGGACTTCTCACCCGACGGGACGCGCATGCGGGTGAGCCGAATCGCGTTCAAGGACGGCGCGCCGGAACGCTACGAGGTGGGCGTGCTCAGGCTGGACACGCTGGAGGCACGGTTCTTCGCGCCGGATCTCGCGTTCGGCATCGGCGACTCCTTCTCCGGGTCAAGCTGGTCTCCGTCGAGCCGGTACGTTGTCGAGCACGAGCTGGCCGGCGCGGCGGGCGTGTGGCTGCTGGACACCGCAACGGGCGCGTCGACGCTGCTTGCGCGGGACGGGCCGTACAACCGCCTGGGTTACGGCACTGTGTGGCTGCCCAGCGAGGACCGGCTGCTGGTGCCGGACGGCAGGGGCACGGCGCTGCTCGATGTCGCGACCGGGGAGCGGCGGTCGTTCGCGGAGGTGCCGTGGCCGGCGCGCGCAGTGGGCGGGTACGTGTACGGGCCGACGGCCGGGCCGGATCCGTCCGCGCCGCCGTGGGTGCGCATCGCCGAGACGGTGGTCGCGCGGATCGCCGGCGGCGTCGTGGTGGCGCGCTGGCCGGGCGGGTTCGAGTCGACGAGCCCGGCCGATCGCGAGACGGCGATCGTCGCGACTGGCGATGGCGTGCGCGCGCTGCTGAATGCGCCGGGCTGCAACGGCGTGCAGTTTTTCGCGATCGACGGGGCTGCGGACCGCTGCCTGCCGGCACGGATCGCGTCGCTGTCGCCGGACGGGACGCGCATCGCGTACGCCACGGGCAGCGGCGGCCGGTACGGAGTCGGCATGCCGCGGGCGGAGCGCGTGCTGCTGCTCGACTTGCGCACGGGGCGCGAGCGGTTGCTGGTTGATGACATCCGTGACTACGTGCCGCCGATGCTGCAGTGGAACGCGGCGGGCACGCACCTGCTGGTCGCCTGGACGCGTCCACAGTGGCCGTGATTCGAGCGCAGATCGCCGTGGACGGCAGCCGCAGTCATCGGCGCCTGCCTGCGGCGGTGGGGGCCATCTCGTGTGCCATGGCGAGCGTACCCCAATGAGTGGGTCAGTGAGGGAGGCCGCGATGCAGGAATCGACAGCATGGCGGGCTCGGGCACGCGCTGTCGAGCGGCTCGGGTGGGGGGCGGCGGTCGCACTGCTGGCGGCAGCGGGCGGCTGGGCGCTTGCGTCGCGGGAACTGACGGACTTCGTGGGCGAGGGGCCGGTGCGCGTGCTTGGCGTCGAGGGCAGGGCGCGGCAATGGCTCGTCGCCCTGGGATTGCTCGCGACGGCCGGGGCCGGCCTCGCGGCCTGGCGCCTCGGGCGCGGCGCGTTGCGCTACGGCGCGGGCGCGGCGTCGATGGCGTGTGCGCTGCTGCTCGCGCCGCCACTCGCGGTGCCGGCCGCGGCGTTGTTCGCGCTTGGCGCGGTCGCGGCGTTCGTCGCGCGGGCGTCCGACGTGCGCCTCGCGCAGTTCGTGCCTGCGCGGCATCCGCAGCTGTGGGCCGCGGGCGGCGTCGCGACGGCGGGCGCGCTCGTAGCTACGAGCGTGCTGTCGGTGTGGCTGCTGCGCCCGCTGTTCGACGAGGGTCGCACGCTCGACGAGCGGCTCGACTTCGCTGTGGCGACCGTGGCGTCGGGCGGCGCGAGCAGCGCGGAAGCGAGCGCGACGGTGGGAGCTGCGTCCGGTGGCGCCGGCGTGGTGCTGCGCCAGGGCACGCTCAAGGGCGCCGACGCGTTCCACTTCGGTTCCGGGAGCGTGCGCCTGCTGCGCGCGGCGGACGGCCGCCAGCTGCTGCGCTTCGAGGAGTACGCCGTGCGCAACGGGCCCGACCTGTTCGTGTACCTGACACCGGACGTTGCGGGCGATGTCGGCGCGAGCGGCGCGATCAACCTCGGCGTGATCAGGGCGACGCAGGGCAACGTGAACTACGAGCTCCCTGCGGGCGTCGACGCGTCGGCGTTCCGCAGCGCCGTGATCTGGTGCCGCTCGTTCGCGGTGACCTTCGCCGTCGCGGTGCTCGAGTAACGACCCACCGTACCGAGTGGTGCGCCCGCCGCGCGGGTATGCTGCGGGCGGTGTTCGGCGGAGGAGGTCCCGATGGGCGAGGTACGCACGGTCGGTGTGGTGGGCGCGGGGCAGATGGGGCGCGGCATCGCGCAGGTGGCGGCGGCGGCCGGCTACGCCGTGCGATTGCTCGACGCGGCGCCCGGCCTCGCCGAGGCGGCACGCGCGTCCATCGACGCGGCGCTCGAGCGGCAGGTTGCGCGCGGCCAGCTCGCGGAGGCCGACCGCGTGCGCACCGTCGAGGCGGTGCAGGCGGTCTCGGCCGTGTCTGCGCTCGCGGACGCCG
>CAMDBZ010000188.1 GCA_945889565.1 Thermoflexus hugenholtzii JAD2
ATGTTCCTCGGGCCGTGGGAGCAGGGCGGCCCGTACGACGTGGACGGCATCGTCGGCGTGTCGCGCTGGCTGCACCGGCTGTGGAACGTCGCGGTCGAGCCGCCGGCGTTCGGCGCGCCCGGGACGGTGGACGCCGACGCGGCGCGGGAGCTGCGCGCCGTCGCGCACCGCACGCTCGCGCGCGTCACGGACGACCTTGGGCGCTACCGCATGAACACGTACATCGCGGCGCTGATGGAACTGACGAACGCACTGCACCGCGCGCGTGAGGGCGGACCCGTGGACCGCGAGGCGTGGGACGAGGCGCTGCGGCTCGCGACGCTGATGGTCGCGCCGGCGTGCCCACACCTGGCCGACGAGCTGTGGGCGCGGCGCGGCGGCGCGTACTCCGTGCACGAGCAGGCGTGGCCGGAGGCCGATGCCGGGCTGCTCGTCCGCGCGACGGTCGAGCTGCCGGTGCAGGTCAACGGCCGCCTGCGCGACCGTGTCGAGGTCCCCGCGAACGCCGCCGAGGCCGAGGTGCGCGCGCTCGTCGAGGCGCGGCCGCGCATCGCGGAGCAGCTGGCCGGGCGGCAGGTGGCGCGCGTGATCTACGTGCCGGGGCGGCTGGTCAACTTCGTGCTGGGGGACGCGGCGGGCTAGCTGCCCGGGTAGCGTCCGGGGCGCGGCCGGTCCGTGCTCGGGCTGGGGTTGCCGCCCGCGTTACCACCGCCGCCCGCCGGCTCGTCGTCCAGCGAGGGCAGCGCGAAATCGTCGATGACGCGCGGCGCGTCGGCGACCTCCCGCTGCGCGGGCGGCATGGGGCCGTTGATGGGTCGGTCCGCCGTCGTCTGGCGCGCGGGCTGCTGCGCCGGCGGCAGGTCGACGTCCTGCGGGGGGTCGTCGTCGACGACCGGCGCCGGGGGCAGCTGCGAGTCGCGCCACTCGGACAGGCGCTGGAGCGCGGCGCGCGCGTCCACGTGCTCAGGCCCTGCGGGGTCGCTCGGGGACTCGCCCACCGCCTGGTACGTGGGCTGCGCCTCGGGTCGAGCGAGCTGGGCAAGGCCGCCTTGCACGGAGCGCAGGAACGCTGCGAGCTGACGGTCGAGGCGCTGCAGGAGCTCGCGGGCGTAGTCGTCGGCGGCGTCCATCTGCTGCTCGGCGAGGCCGCGCGACTCCTCGATGCGACCTTCGATGTCGGCGTTCGCGCGCTGGATGCGCTCCTCGATGCGCACCTCGGCCTGGCGCGCGAGGTCTTCGGCGCGGTGGCGGGCGGCGAGCGTGAGCTCGTGGTGCTCGACGAGCTGCGCCGCGCGTTCCTCGGCGCGCGCGACGATCAGCCGCGCCTCTTCCTCGGCGTCGCGGTTGCGCTCGGCGCGTTGCGCGAGCAGCTCTTGCGCGTCGCGTACCTCCTGCGGGATGGCGATGCGCATCTGGTCGATGAGGTCGAGCAGGCGGCGGCGGTCCACCATGGCGCGGTTGCCGATGGGCATCTTTTGCGCGCTGCCGACGAGCTCCTCCAGCCGATCGACGAGGTGCAGGAGGTTCATGGCGGCTCCGCTCAGCGCGCGAACTTCGTGCGCAGCGCGGCGGCGACGCCGGGCGGCACGTGCTCGGTGATATCGATGCCGAAGCCTGCAAGCTCGCGGATGCGGGAGGCGCTGATGAACAGGTACTCGAGCGACGTCATGAGGAACGTCGACTCCACCTCGGGCGCCATCTTGCGGTTCATGAGCGCCATGTCGAACTCCGCGTTGAAGTCCGTGATCGCGCGCAGGCCTTTGACGAGCACCTGGGCGCCCTCTCTGCGCGCGGTGTCCACGGTCAGGCCGTCCATGCGCGTCACGCGCACGTTCGTCATCCCCGCAACGGCGTCGCTGAACATGGCGACGCGTTCGTCGGTGGTGAACAGCGTCGAGGAGCTGTTTGCGACCGCCACCACGACCTGCTCGTAGATGAGGGAAGCGCGGCGCACGATGTCGAGGTGGCCGTTCGTGACGGGGTCGAAGCGGCCGGGGTACATCGCGACGGTCATGCGGGTCCTTCCTCGTTGGCGGCTACAGGTGGGTCGTCGGCGACGGGTGCTCGGTAGACCGCGACGGCGGCGTCGCCGTGGCGGCGGTCGCGCCAGAGCGGGAGGCCGGCGAGCTGTGCCGGCGCGGGCGCGCGCGCGGCGTGTTCCACGGCGAGCATCGCGTGCGGAGCAAGCGCGCCGGCGACCGTGCGCTCGATGGCCCCCCACGCGGTCGCGTCATCATACGGTGGATCGGCCAGCACGAGTGCGTACGCGACGCCGGACGGGGGACGCCAGCGGCCGACGGGCGCGTGGGCCACGACACCCCGCGCGGCCAGCCCGGTGCGGTCGAGGTTCGTGCGGATCGCCTGCGCCGCGCGCGCGTCCGCCTCTACGAACGTGCAGCGGCCGTCGCCGCGCGAGAGCGCCTCGATGCCGAGCGCACCGGTGCCGGCGTACAGGTCCAGCACCGCGTCGAGGTCCGCGCCGGCGGCCTCCAGCATTCCGAACAGCGCCTCGCGCAGCCGCGCCGAGGTGGGGCGCGTGGCCGCGCCGGGCGGCTGCACGAGCACGACGCCGCGGGCGTCGCCGGCGATCACGCGCAGCGGCACGTGTGTGGCCTCAGCGGACCGTTGGCGTGACGGTGGGCGCCCCCGGGCTCGGCTGCGGCGGGATCGCGGTGGTTGTGACGATTGGCCGTGGCGTCGCGTTCGACGGCGGTGCCGTGGCGCCCCCCGGTGTGTTCGTGCCGCCCGTCGCCGGCGCGCTCGTGGTTGGCCGCGACGTCGGTGCAGCCGTCGGCACGGTCGTGGTCGTCGAGGCGGTTGGCGTCGGTGTCGGCGTGCCGGCGGCGACGCGTAAGCCGAGCTGCTGTCCGATGAACAGCACGCCGTCCGAGACCACCAGCGTCACGTCGTACAGCCCCGGCTGTGCCGGGGCGCGCCAGACGGCGGCGCCGCGTTCGCCGGCCTCGATCGTGCCCTGCGCGGCGCGGAAGGTCGGGCGCAGGTAGGGGCCGTAGGGCAGCTCCAGGCGCACGCTGCCGTCCTCGGCGTAGCCCAGCACGGCGTTCCAGACGTCGGGGAGCGCGGGGTCCGCGCTCGCGGCCTCGACGACGACGCCGAGGCCGTAGCGCCGCGCGAGGTCCAGGCGGAACGCCGTGGAGAAGCGGTTCTCCACCCAGACGGTGCGCGGCCCGCCGCGGCCCGCGTACGCGAAGCTCACGGCGCGTGCGCGCTCATCCCAGCGCAGGCCGCTGTTGCCCGCGTCTTCGTCGATGTTCACGCCGCTCACGGTGACCGCGTCGCCCGCGAAGATGCCTTGCTCCTGGCGCAGGCGCAGCGTGCTGGCGAGCGCGAGCGCGTCGTACAGCGAGAGCGGCTGCACACTGTCGCCGGCCCGCTCGCGGGAGCGGCGGTCGATCACGAGCGACACCTTCGCGAGCTCGATGCCGGCGTCGCGGCGCACGCGCAGCGCGGTCTCCAGCTGGTCGTAGTACGCGGCGGGGTCGGACGGGCCGCGCAGCCAGATGGCGTCCACGGCCGCGATGAGCGCGGGCCAGTCGTACGCGCCCGGGTCGGAGCCTGCGGGCGTCGGCACGGTCACCACGAGGCCGCGGCCGTCGGCACGCAGCCGCGGTGCGAGCTGCACGACGAAGGAGTTGAGCGCGGCGCG
>CAMDBZ010000189.1 GCA_945889565.1 Thermoflexus hugenholtzii JAD2
GGTCGTCGTCGCGGTCGCCGCACCCTCGCTCTTCGGGGCGGCGGTGGCGCTGCCGCTCGAAGCCGTCGAGGTCGCGTCACTCGATGGCGCGCGCCCGGGCTCGCCATCGCCGCAGGCGGCCAGCAGCACGAGGCCGATCGCTGCGGTGAAGAGCATGGCGGCGGGGCGGAGGTGCATCGGGGCTCCCATCGGAGGTGGTGTGCATTCATGTAACCACGCAGGGCCTCGAAACGTGCGTCCACGCGGCGTGCGTGCGACGCTCCGGGAGGAGGCAGCGTGGCCGATCTCGATGCCGATTTCGTCGTGGTGGGTGCGGGCGTCGTCGGACTGGCGGTCGCCGAGCGGCTCGCCGCGCGCGGCACCGTCGTCGTCGTCGAGCGGGACGAGGCGGCCGCGCGGGAGACCTCGGCGCACAACACGGGGATCGTCCACGCGGGGTTCCTCTACGAGACGGGCAGCCTGAAGCACCGCCTCTGCCTCGAGGCCAACCCCCTCGTGTACGACTGGTGCGACGCCCACGCCGTCCGCGTCGCGCACACCGGCAAACTCGTCGTCGCCCTCGCGTCCGAGGACATCGACGGCCTCGACCGCATGGAGGCGCGCGCCCGCGCGAACGGCGTGCCCGGCGTCCGTCGCCTGACTGCCGCCGAGGCGCGGGCGCTGGAGCCGAACGTCGCCGCCGTCGCCGCGCTGTTCTCCGCGACCTCAGGCATCGTCGACCAGGCTGGCTTCACGAAGAGTCTCGAGTCCGCCGCCCGCGACCGAGGCGTGCTCTTCGCGTTCCACCACACCATCACCGGCGTGCAGCGCGGCGAGGGCACGGTCGTCGTCCACCTCCGCGACGCCGGGGGCGTCGAGTCCTCGCTGCGGGCAGGCGTCCTCGTCAACGCCGCGGGCCACGGCGCGCCCTCGGTCGCCGCGCTCGCCGGGCTCTCGCTCGACGGCGACGCCGCCCGAGGCCTCCCGCCGCTGCGCCAGCGCGTGAACCGAGGCCGCTACTACGACCTCGTCACCCCCGAGTTCAGCCGCGCCGTCTCGCGCCCTGTCTACCCGATCCCGTCAGGCGCGTCGGACGTGCAGCGCCACCAGGCGCAGGCGGGCGGCGCGGGGGTGTACCTGAGCGTGGACATCGATGGCGTCGCGCACCTCGGCCCGGACACGGAGTGGCTGCCCGAGGGCGCACCCCTCGACTACCGCGCGGACGACACCCGCCGTGCGGCCTTCCTCGCGGCCGGCCGGCGCTTCCTCCCCGCCCTCCGCGACGAGGACATCGCCCCCGGCCAGGTCGGCTACCGCCCCAAGATCGAGGCCGCGGGCGACACCCCGCCGGACTTCCTGATCTTCCGCGACGGCGCGTACGTCCACCTCGGCGGGATCGAGTCGCCCGGCCTCACCTCGGCGCTCGCGATCGCCCGCTACGTCGAGGGGTTGGTCTAGCCCCTACAGCCGTGCTGCGACCCATGTTTCGAGGTCAGCCATCACCTGCGGGTGCTCGGGCTCGTTGAAGATCTCGTGTTTCAGGCCTTCGTAGAGGCGGAGTGACTTGTCCTTCGAGCCGGCGTGCTGGTGCAGCGTCGTGCTGCGCTCGCCGTCGGGGACGCCGGTGCCAGCCATGATCAGGATGGGGAGGCGGATCTCCCCCGCGCGCTCCTGGATCGCGAGGCGCATGGGCGCCATTGCCTCGTCACGCGCGACGGGGATCGGCCCGCGATAGTTCAGCGGGTCGGCGTCGTAGTCGATCGCGACGCGGGGGTCGCGCGCGAGGAAGCCGGTGTCGAGGGGTGGGCGGGTGTGCGTGCCGGGCATCGCCTCGGGTGTCGGGGGGAGCGGCGTGCCCGGCTTCGCGATGCCGCCGCCGGAGAGCACGAGGCCGGCGAGTTCCGCCTGGTGGTCGAGCACGTAGCCGAGGCTGATCGCCGATCCCATGCTGTGCCCGACGAGGAAGATCTTCTGCCCCGGCTGCCGCGCCTGGACGAGGTCGAAGAACGTCTTCAGGTCGTCCAGGTACTGCTGGTACGAATCGATCTCGACGCGCGCCCCGTCCGATCGCCCGTGCCCCCGGTGGTCGAGGGCGTACACCACGTAGCCGTGCGGCACCACGTGGTTCACGAGGTTCATGTAGCGCCCGCTGTGCTCCGCGAACCCGTGCGCGACGAGCAGCACCGCACGCGGAGCGCCCTCGGGCAGCCAGCACTGCCAGTAGATGTTGAACGCCTTTGCGCCCTTGAACGTGCTCTCGTGGTGCTTCATCGATGTCCCTCCCTGGCTGGCCGTCGTGGGATGGTCGCGGCGCTACCGGGCCGAGTCGCCGCGGCGGTAGTCCGCCGTGATCTCGTCGAGCCGCGCCTTCACGTCGGCGGGCAGGGGCGCCTCCACCGCGGCGAGCGAGTCGTCGAGTTGCTCCGCGCGGCTCGCCCCGATGATCGGCGCGGTGATCGCGGGGTGCGCGAGCACCCAGCGCAGCGCCATCTGCACCATCGGGATGCCCGCGTCCTTCGAGACGCCCTTGATCGCCTCGACGGTGTCGAACTCGCGGTCGTGCCAGTAGCGCGACTGGTAGTTCTGCGCCGCGTTGCCGAGGGTGAACCGCGTGCCCTCAAGCGGGCCGGAGGCCTGGCTGTGCTTGCCGGTGAGCAGCCCACCCGCCAGCGGGTTGTAGGGGATCACGCCGATGCCCTCCTCTTCGCAGAGCGGGAAGAGTTCGCGTTCGAACTCGCGGAAGAGCAGGTTGTAGCGCGGCTGCACGCTGTCGAAGCGTGCGAAGCCCGCCGCCTCCTGCTTGCCGATCGCCCTCGCGAGCCGGAACGCGAGCCAGTTCGAGACGCCGATGTAGCGCGCCCGCCCGGACCGCACGACGTCCTCGAGGGCGCGCACGGTCTCGTCCAGCGGCGTGTTCGGGTCGTAGCCGTGCAACTGGTACAGGTCGATGTAGTCCGTGCGCAGCCGCTTCAGGCTCGCGTCGACGGCGTCCCGGATGTGCTTGCGGTTCCCGCCGCCTTCCCAGCGCCGCGGCCCCATCTGCCCGTGACACTTGGTGGCGAGAATGAACTCGTGACGCTTGCCCTCGAGCCACTTCCCGACGATCTCCTCGGTGCGCCCCGCCGTCTGCGGCCCGCCCCCGAGCGGGTAGACGTTTGCGGTGTCGAGGAAGGTGATGCCGCCCGTAGCGGCGCGGTCGAGGATGCCGAACGAGGTGGCCTCGTCGCACTGCAGGCCGAAGGTCATCGTGCCGAGGCAGAGCCGGCTGACCTGCAGCCCCGTCCGTCCGAGTCGTGTGTGTTCCATCGAATGTGCCGCCTTCTAGCGCCCGGCATCCGAGGCCCGACGCGAAGGTTACAGACTACGCCCGAGTGCCAGCCCGCCCGCCGCCGCCGCAATCCCCAGCACCACCGTGCCGACGACATACGCCACCGCCAGCGCCGAATCCCCTGCCTCGACATGCGCGATCGCGTCGTACGCAAACGCCGAGAACGTGGTGAACCCGCCGAGGATCCCGGTAGTCAGTCCGAGCGTCACCCACCGAGGCGTCTCGGTGAACCTCGACTCCACCGCCCCCAGCACGAGCCCGATCGCCAGCGCGCCGATGAGGTTCACCGTGAACGTCCCTATGCCGCCGACGACCACCCTCGACCCCACGGT
>CAMDBZ010000190.1 GCA_945889565.1 Thermoflexus hugenholtzii JAD2
CGTGCCCGGAGCGCCCCGCGCCCTAGCCGCTCGCCACGCGCAGCTCGCCGACGAACGTCGACAGCCGCAGCAGCAGGCGGCGCGGCTGCTGGTCGTAGCCGTCCGTGCGCACGTGGATGTCGCGCACCACGCCCTCCTCGCGGCGGCCGAGCACGTCGACGGCGCCGACGATCGCCTGCGCGGTGACGTCGACGCCGACATCGTCGGGGACGCGCACGTCGATGGCGCCGATCCAGCAGAGCAGCGTGAGCTGCGTCTCGCCGGGCGGCAGCGCCGCGTGGCGCAAGTCGAGCGTGATGTCGCCGAGCACCGTCGAGATCACGGCGTCGTCGACCGTCCAGCCGTCCCGGTCGGAGCGCACGTGGCCGATCGCGCGACGCAGCCGGCGCGTAAAGCGGCGCACGCGCCATGCCGCGATGGTGGCGAGCGCCCCGAGCGCGATGCACGCGAGGCCGATCGCGGCGCCCGCAATCCCCGCCGCGCCGAGCGGACGCGCCCCGCTGCTATCAAGCAGCGCGACGAGCCCGAGCGCGACGAGGTACGCGCCGACGGTGATCGGCAGCACGTCCTTGGCGCGCCAGCTCATCGCGCGCGCTTCAGCGGCGCCAGCGGCGCGCGCGCTCGTAGATGATGTAGACGCCGAGGACGATCGGGATGATCGGCCACAGCTCGGCGGGCCCAGCGTCGATTATGTCCAGCGCTTCGAGCAGGAACATCACGCCGAGGGCGACCAGCACCAGTCCCAGGGCCACGGCCACTCCCCGCGTATGCGCGCACATTGTACTGGTGGACGGCCCCGCCTCGTGCGCGGACGGTGCCGTACACTTTTCCCAGTTACGCATCACAGTCAAGCACGTGTCTCCTTGTCAACGCGCGTATTCGAAGGAGCCTCGATGCCCGACCCCATCATCGTCGTGTCGAACGTGGCGAAGGTGTACGACACAGGCGCGGTGCTGGTGCATGCGTTGCGCGGCGTGTCGCTGACGGTGCAGCCCGGCGAGATGGTGGCCGTGATGGGCCCGTCCGGCTGCGGCAAGACCACGCTGCTCAACTGCATGTCCGGCATCGACGAGCCGACGAGCGGCTCCATCACCATCGAGGGCACGGACCTCGCGGAGCTCGACGACAACACGAAGACGTCGTACCGGGCGCGGCGGATGGGCTTCATTTTCCAGTTCTACAACCTGCTGCCCGTGCTGACGGCGGTCGAGAACGTCGAGCTGCCGCTGCTCGTCTCGGGCGTGCCGCCGAAGCAGGCGCGCGCGCAGGCGCAGGCCGCGCTCGAGCGCGTGCACCTGCTCGAGTGGGCGGGGCATCGCCCCTCGCAGCTCTCGGGCGGCCAGCGTCAGCGCGTGACGATCGCGCGCGCGCTCGTGAACCACCCCGCGATCGTCTGGGCCGACGAGCCCACCGGCGACCTGGACTCCGCCACCGCGGACGACATCATGGCGCTGATGCAGGAACTCAATCGCAGCGAGGGCCTGACGTTCATGATCGTCACGCACGACCCGGGCATCGCGGCGCGCTGCCACCGCACCATCTACATGCAGGACGGCGGCATCGCGCGCGACGTCGCGAACGCGGTCGCGGCCGGCGACGCGCGATGAACGAGCTCTTCGGCATCCCCCTCACCAGCATCATGGTGGGGCTGCTGATCCTGCTCGCGGCCGCGCTCGCAGTCATCGGCGTGATCGCGGCGCGCCATCCGTTGCTCGTACGCATGGGCCTGCGCAACCTCGTGCGGCGACCGGCGCAGACGGTGCTGATCGTGGTCGGGCTGATGCTCGCGACGCTGATCATGAGCGCGGCGTTCGCCACCGGTGACACGGTCGGCTATTCGGTCACGAACTCCGTCTACCGTTCGCTCGCGGAGATCGATTTCATCCTCGGCTTCAAGACGGAGGACACCGCCGTCGCGCGCGAGGATGCGTACCTCAGCGCCGACGTACTGGCCTCGCTCACCACGCGCTTTCGCGACGACAGCGACTTCGACGCGTTCGCGCCGCTCGTGCGGGAGACGCTGCCGGTCGTCAACACGTCGCGACGGTTGTCGGAGCCGCGCGCGCGGATGATCGGCGCGGACCCCGCGTTCGACGCCTTCCATACGCTACGCGACCGGTCGGGGCGCGAGGTGTCCGTGGCGGCGCTCGGCGCGTCGGGCGTGTACCTGACCGAGTCGCTCGCGGATGCTGTCGGCGCCGGGGCAGGCGATCGCATCACGGTGTTCGTCGAGAACCGGCCGACCGAGCTGGCGGTGGTCGGCGTGGTCCGCGACACGAGCGGGCTCGACTCGTTCGCGAACGAGGGACCGACGGCGCAGGGCGGCGGCCTCGTCGTACCGCTCGCGCTCGCGCAGCAGCTGACGGGGCGCGGGGGGCGCTTCACCGATATCGTGGTGTCGAGCCGCGGCGGCGTGCGCGACGCGCTCGCGCTCAAGGATTCGCGCGTCCAGGACAAGCTCGAGGCGTTCATCGACGAGCACCCTGAGGCGCGGGCGGACGTGACGCTCACGAAGGAGCAACTCGTCGGCATCGGCGAGCTCGTCGGCTCGATCTTCGTCACGTTCTTCATCGTGTTCGGGCTATTCTCGATCGCGGCCGGGGTGATGCTGATCTTCCTCATTTTCGTCATGCTCGCTGCGGAGCGGCGGTCCGAGATGGGCATGGCCCGCGCGATCGGCATGAGCCGGCTGCACCTCACCGAGACATTCCTGGCGGAGGGGATGGCGTACAACCTCGGCTCGGCGGCGGTAGGCGGATTGCTCGGGCTCGGGGTGGCGGCGCTGCTGGTGTTCGTGATGGGGCAGCTGTTCGACGACTTCGGGCTGAGCATCGCGTTCCACTTCAACCCGCGCGCGTTCGTCATCGCGTACAGCCTCGGCGTCGTGCTGACGTTCGCGACGGTGCTGTTCGCAGCGTATCGGGCGGCGAACCTCAACATCGTGCGCGCGATCCGCGACCTGCCGGAGCCGCGCCCGCTGCGCGCGGCGGACCGGTCCGCCGGCACGCTGCTGCGCGCGTTCCTCGCGGTGCCGTGGACGCTCTTCTGGGTCGTGCTGATCGGGGTATGGGTGGTGGCCGGGTTCTACGCATTCGTCCTCGGGCTCAGCCTGTACGGCGTCGGCATCGTCGGCGTGGCGTTGCTCGCGACGTGGTTCGTGTTCGGCGCGATGCAGATCGACCACGCGGAGCGCTCGCGCGGTTCGTGGGCGGCGTACATCGGCTGGTGGATCGTGTTCAACGTGCTGGCGTTGCTGACATGGTCGCTGCTGCGCACACGCAAGCTCGCGCAACGACATCGCAACGCAGGAGGGTGGGCGCTGTGGATGCTGCTCGGCGGCGTCGCGCTCACGTGGACCGGCGGATGGGTCACCGGCTGGCTGTTCGCGTACGCGGGCGGCACGACGCTGGCGGTGCTCGCGATCGCGATGCTGGCGGTGTACTACGGGACGGCGCCGCGCGCGGCGTTCACCGTCGCAGGGCTCGCGCTCGTGTGGTGGTGGCTGTTGCCGCTGCCGTTCTCGCTGTTCATCGACGTCGGCACGCAGTTCGACCCCGTCGACGGCATCGCGCGGCTGCTCGGGCTACCGCGCGCCGAGGTGAACGGCAACATCGAGATGTTCTTCG
>CAMDBZ010000191.1 GCA_945889565.1 Thermoflexus hugenholtzii JAD2
CTCGAACTGCACCGGCCGACGCCGTTCGTATCCGTCCGCGTGACGTTCGAGATCAACCGCTACCTCAGTGGCAACGGACCGTCCACGCTCTCCGTGCTCGACATCCGCGCGGCAACCCTTGGGCCGCACCTGGCGCGCAACTCGAGCGATATCGAACGCGTGGACTTCGCGCGGGTGCGGCCGGAGGACCTGCGCTGGGGCGGCGACGGCTGCAGCGCCCTACAGGCCGATCCGCGTGGCCGCACCTTCGTCGCAGGCTTCTGGCGCCGCCCGGACGGTGAATTGCAGATGAGCCGCCTGATGCTGTTCGGAACCGACGCCTGGCCCGGCCCGACGGTGGACGAAGGCGTCGACCACTTCAGGCGCCTGATCGAGCAGGCGGGACCGCGACCCCCGCGCGCCGGCACGGCGGGACTCGCGCGCCACCGTGCCAACGCAACGACGACCGTCGCCGGCGCGACCCTCGCCTTCGGCCTGCTGGCGGCGGGACGCCGCTCCACGCGCACGTCCGCCAGCCGCGCCACCACGTAGCACCACCCGCAGCGACGACCACTCAGGAGCCCCGATGACGCAGTTCAACAACTTCGACGACGCGCAGGCCAACGCCTACCTCGACGAGCGCGGCGGCCGCAAAGGCTACCTCACCACCATCGGCAAGCTCGGCTACCCGCACACCGTCCCGCTCACGTACTTCCGCGTCGGCAACGACGTCTACGTCCCCGGCCGCCGCCGCTCCCAGCGCCTCGCGAACATCGCTCGCGACCCAAAGGTATCGTTCCTCGTCGAGGACGGCGAATCGATGGACGCGTACCGCGGCCTGCTCATCCAGGGTGACGCCACGGTCGTCGACGACGACGCCGCGAAGCTGCGCATCGCCCGCGACGCCGCCCGCGAGCGCGGCACGCCCGAGCCCGACTGGCCCACCGAGCCCCCGCGCGGCACGCTCATCCGCATCGCACGCCGTCGCATCACCTCGTGGTTCCCGAACCCCAAGCGCTAGCCGCCACAGGCGGCGCGCTGACCTTTCGCGAGGTCACGCCCGCCAACTGGGCCGACCTCGTGCAACTGTTCGAGGGGCGCGGCGGCCCGAAGCACTGCTGGTGCCTTGTCTGGCGCGAGCGCGGCGCCGCGTCGCGCCTCGACCTCCCCGGCCGGCGCGAGGCGATGGCGACGCGCGTGCGCGCCGGCACACCGATCGGCTTGCTCGCGTACCTCGACGGCGCCCCGGTCGCGTGGTGCTCGATCGCTCCGCGCGAGACGTATCGCGCGCTCGGCGGCGAGGACTACCCGGACGGCACGCGCGTCTGGTCCATCGTGTGCTTCTTCGTGCAGCGCCGCCTGCGCCGTCGCGGCGTATCGAGCGCGCTGCTGTCGAGGCCGCGCGCGAGCGCGGCGCGCACGTCGTCGAAGCCTTCCCCGTCGCCCCCGACTCCCCCTCGTTCCGCTTCGGCGGCTACGTGCCGATGTTCGCCGCCGCCGGCTTCACCGAGCGCGGCCGCACCGGCACCCGCCGCCACGTGATGGAGCTCCGCCTGTGACCGTCACGTACCGACGAGGTAGGCTGCTGCGCTCGGCGAGGTCCCGCATCGCGTTCGCGCTCGCTGGCGCGTGCGCGGCGCTGGTGCTGGCGGCGCCACATCCCGCACCGGTGGCCGCGTGCAGCGGCGATGTCGACGACGCAGTGCGTGGCCTCGATCTGATCGTCGTCGCTCGCGCTTCACGCGTGGACATCGAAGCGCTCGCCGCCGGTTTCGGCGTCGTCGACTTGAGCGTCACCCTCGACGTCGATCGCTACCTCAAGGGCGACGGGCCACGCACACTCACGGCCTTCGACCGCCGCGCCGCGCGCTTCGCCCCGCACATCGCGCGCAACTCCAACGAAGCGGAACGAGTCAGGGTCGAAGACCTCACCATCGACGACATCGTGTTTGGCGGTGACGGCTGCAGCGCGCTCTTCTTCGATCCCCGCGGGCGCACGCTCGTGCTCGGACTCGTGGCGCTGCCAGACGGCACCTTCGCGATGCACCGCATGGCGTGGTTCGGCGCCAGCGGCGTCCCGGAGATGGACACCGTCGATCAGGGCATCGCCCGAGTGGAGACGCTGCTCGGCCGCCCCCGCCTCGCTCCGCCGAACGTCGGCCATGGGCCCAGGTCGGCCGGATCCTCGCCCGCGTTGCGTGCGCTCACGTTCCTCGCACCGCTCGTGCTCGCGGCCGCAGTCAGGCGCGCCACTACCCCCCCAGCCGGAAGTCCGGCGCGTTGATCTCGTGCACCGTCGAGACCTGCAGGTCCGACAGCCGCGACGCGATGCGCGGCTCCATCTTGCCGAGCTCGACGTTCGTCGTGATCACCGTCGGCATGCGACCGAGGTGGCGGTGGTTCAGGATCTGGTACAGCTTCTCCTCCGCCCACGCGCTCGCCTGCTGCGCACCGAGGTCGTCGAGCACCAGCAGCGGCACCTCGCGCAGGCGGCCGAACACCGTGTCGAAGCGCTCCGCCGCGCCCGGCGCGAAGCTCGCGCGCAGCTCGTCCAGCAGGTCCGGCACGTTCGCGAAGCACACCGTGTCGCCCGCGTCGAGCCGGTGCGCCGCCACCGCCGCGGCGAGGTGCGTCTTGCCGCAGCCCGTCGCGCCCAGCAGCACCAGCCAGCCCGTCGGCGCGTCGGCGAAGCGTCGCGCCGCCTGGTACGCGCCCTCGAGGCTCGCGCGCTGCTTGCCCTGCAGCCGCGCGCCGTCCGGCCGGAAGCCCGCGAACGTGAACGACGCGAGCCGGTCGCGCGTCATCCCGCCGATGTGCGAGTAGCGCGGCAGGCTGCGCGTCTCCAGCACGAACACCTGCGCAAGCGACGGGTCCGTCAGCCGCGCCCCCAGCCGCACGTCGATCTCCTCCGGCGCGCGGTCGCAGGTGAACACCGTCGGCAGCGCCGCGTGGAACCGATGCGACACCACCTGGAAGAACTTCTCGCGCGCCCACGGCGTCGGCGCGTACGCATCGAGGTCGTCGAACACGACGAGCGGCGCCGTGCGCACCTGATCGAGCAGCCGCTCGTACGGCACCTCCGCGTCCGCCCCGTACGACTCGCGCAGCATGTCGAGCAGGTCCGCGACCGCGAGGAACAGCGCGGGCGTACCGCGCGCGATCGCGTGGTTCGCGATCGCCGCGGCCATGTGCGTCTTGCCGCAGCCGGGCACGCCGGAGAGCACCAGCCAGCCGCGCGGCTCGTCCGCGAAGCGGCGCGCCGCCGCCGCCGCGTGCGCGTAGCGATCCTGCGCCGCCGGGTCCGAGGTGCGCCCGCGCGGCTGCAGCGTGTCGAACGTGAAGCGCGCCAGCGCGCCGAGCCGCGAGTAGCGCAGCAGCCGCTCGCGCCGCTCGCGCGCGTCCTCCTCCACGACACACGCACACGGCAGTGCCCGCCCGAAGTCCGGGTGGTCCGGGTCCGCCGTCACGCGCACAAAGCGCGCGCCCTCGCAGACCGGGCACACCGGCACCGCCTCAGCTGCGCTTGATCGCGCGTTCGTAGGGGCCGTGGTCGTACGCGCGGTCGCCGCTCGCTCGCGCAGCAGCTCCTCCAGCCGTCGCATCGTCACGTCCTTCTGCCTCCCAGCGCGCGAGCACCGCCTCGAT
>CAMDBZ010000192.1 GCA_945889565.1 Thermoflexus hugenholtzii JAD2
AGCCGTGGGACCCGGCGCGACCCGCGGGCGCGTGGCTCGCCGTCGCGCGGCTGGTCCAGGAGCCGCTGCTCACGCTCGAGTTCGGCGCTGCGCGCGAGGCCTACACGCCGCGCCCGCAGCCCGCGCTCGCCGCCACCTGGGAGCGCACCGCGGACGGCCTGCTACACACCTTTACTCTCCGCGATCACGTGCTGTGCGCGGGCGATGGGGCCGCGGACGCCCCGCTCACCGCCGCCGACGTTGTGGCAAGCCTGCGCGCCGCGCTCGAACGCGGCGGCTCGCCGCCGCCGTTCGACCCGGCGACGGCGCTCGCCGCGCCCGACGCGCGCACGGTCACGCTGCGCCTCCCGCGCCCGGATGCCGACCTGCTCGTCGCGCTCGCGGCGCTCCCTATCGCGCCGCTGGCCGTTGCCCCGCTGCCCGCCGGCTCCGGCCCGTTCGCCGTCGAGCGCGTCGAGGGCTCGACGGTGCGCCTGCGCGCGCACGCCGCGCACTGGCGCGGGGCGCCCGCGCTGGACGGCATCAGCATGCGCAGCGGGATGGACGCCGGCGCGCAGGGGGCCGCGTTCGCGGCCGGCGTGCTCGCCGTGGGCGATGCGCTGCCCCAATCCGTCACCGACGCCGACGCGCTGCTGCGCGAACGCCCCGAAGCCGTGGTCAGCGCTGCGCCTGTCCTCGCCGCCGCCTCATCCTGGGCGTTCGACCTCGCGGACGCGCGCTTCGCCGACGAGCGGGTGCGCCGCGCGCTGTCGCTGGCGCTCGACCGCTCGCACATTCGCGAGCGCGCGCACGGCGGCTACGCACGCCACGTCCCAGCACAGGCGTGGCCGTTCGTCTTCGACCGTCCGCCTTCCGGCGCAGCACTGGGCGCCTGGCAGCGCCACGACCCCGCCGAGGCACGCGCGCTGCTCGCGGCCGCGGGCCTGCCGCAGCTCGCCTTCACCGTCGCGTATTCCGTCGACGCCGGGCGCGCCACCGAGTACGAAAGCCTGCTCATGGTCGCGATGCTGCGCGCCATCGGCGTCGACGCGCGCCTCGCACGCCAGCCGGCGGTCGCGTTCGCCGCCCGCTGGCGCGACGCGAGCTTCGCCGGCGCCGCCGATGGCCAGGCGGTGGCCGCGCCCTCCGCGAGCGCCTTCTTTCACGATCAGCTCGTCAGCCGCCGCGCCGGGGCGCCCGGCGCGAACCACTGGCGCATCGCCGACGCCCAGCTCGACGCCTGGGCCGCCGCCCAGCGCACCGAGCTGGACCCCTACGCCCGCCGCGACCTGCTGCGGCGCATTTGGGAGCGCCTGCAGGATCGCGTCTATCGCCTCGACAAGGCGCAGCCCTTCCCGCTCACTGTGCGCCCCGCCTGGTTGCACGGCTGGGGCGCGCTCACGCCCTTCGCGGCCACAGACGCGCCACTCGCACGCGTCGGCGCGAGCGCACGCACCTGGATCGACGGTCCGAACGGCGGATCGTGAACTTCCACACGAGCGGGCGTCCGACGCATCCCGGGATTGACGGAGTACGTACTATCGGTGCCAACGTGTTCCCGCCGCACCCGCGGCGGCAGGCGCGGCCTCCGCGCAGGAACGGGACGGTATGGGCCAGTACATCATCCGCCGCCTGATCTCCTCCATTCCGTCGCTGATCCTCGTCTCCATCATCATCTTCGGCCTGTTGCGACTGATCCCAGGCGACGTGGTGATGGCCCGCCTCTCGGAGAGCGGCTACGTCACCGAAGAAGACCTGGACCGGATGCGGGACCAGCTCGGGCTCAACCGCAACCCCATCGTCCAGTACTTCGACTGGGCCGGGCACGCCGTCCGCGGGGACCTCGGCACCTCGCTCTGGACGAGCGATGAAGTGCTGCCGACGATCGTCGGCCGCATCGGAATCTCCATGCAGCTCGCCGGCATGGCGATGGTCATCGCCATCGTGATCGCTATCCCCATCGGCGTGATCTCGGCGGTCCGCCAGAACTCATGGGTCGACTATGTATCGAGACTGTTCTCGATCATGGGGTTGTCGATCCCAGACTTCTGGATCGCCACCATGCTGCTGCTATTCCTGTCGCTGTACGTCGGCTGGCTGCCACAGTTCGGCTGGTTCGTCCCGTGGGAGGATCCAAGCCGCAACATGCAGGCGCTGATCTTCCCGGCGCTGATCATCGGCTACCGCTTCTCCGCGGTGAGCGCGCGCATGACACGCTCCGCGATGCTGGAAGTGATGCGCGAGGACTACGTCCGCACCGCGCGCGCCAAGGGCCTGCGCGAGCGCACGGTCATCGTCAAGCACGCGTTGCGCAACGGGCTCATCCCGGTGATCACGATCATGGGCACGCAGCTGAGCTTCCTGCTCGGAGGCATCGTGATCATCGAGCAAATCTTCTCGCTCCCCGGCATGGGCCGGCTCACCTTCGACGCCGTGACCCACCGTGACTACCCGATCGTCCAGGGCGCCGTGATGACGATGGCCCTCATCTTCATCCTCGCGAATCTGGCCGTTGACCTGTCGTACGCACTGATCGACCCGCGTATTCGCTACTCCTAGCGGCTCGCGTCCACAGGCACGGTACCGAGGAGCACCCGATGGCAGCCTCCGCAGAGCAACTCCCCGCGCTTCGCCAGTTCTCGCGCAAGCAGCGGCACCCGGCAGTCGACACGTTCCTGCGCATCGTCAAGACGCCGATCGGCGCCGTGTTCGGCACGGTCATCATCGTGATCGTGTTCGCCGCGCTCACAGCGCCGTGGATCACGCCGTACGACCCGCTGCAGACCTCGCTGGACACCTTCCAGGGCCCAAGCCTCACCCACCCGTTCGGCACCGACGACATCGGCCGTGACCAGTTCACGCGTGTGATCTACGGCTCGCGCATCTCGCTCTACGTCGGGCTGCTGTCGGTCGTCGCCGGCATCTTCAGCGGCGCATTTATCGGCCTCGTCAGCGGCTTCGTCGGCGGCAAGATCGACATGGCGATCCAGCGCGTCGTCGACGGCATCCTTGCCTTCCCGGGCATCGTGCTTGCGATGGCGCTCGTGTCCGTCCTCGGCACGAACACCACCAACGCGATGCTCGCGATCGCCATTGTGATCGCGCCGAACACCTCGCGCGTCATCCGCGGCGCCGTACTGTCCGTGAAGACCAACGTCTACGTCGAGGCCGCGCGCACCGTGGGCGCCCCGCCCTTGCGAATCATGTTCCGCCACATCCTCCCGAACGTCGTCGCGCCGATCCTCATCCTCGTGTCGGCGTCGCTCGGTAACGCGATCCTGACCGAGGCCGGTCTGAGCTTCCTCGGCCTCGCGACGCAGCCGCCGGCGTCCTCGTGGGGGCTGATGCTCGCCACCTCCGGCCGCCGCTACATGGAGATCGCGCCATGGCTCGCGATCTTCCCCGGCCTCGCGATCAGCCTGACCGTGCTCTCCTTCAACATGCTCGGCGACACCGTGCGCGACGTGCTGGACCCCCGCCTGCGCGGCTCCCGCTAGGGCACGCGCCTCGCACACACCGAACGGCCCGCCACTCAGCGGGCCGTTCGCATTCCCGACACGTCACCGACCGCCGGTGGTGGCGGCTGGCCGCCTCGCGCCGCAGCCACGCCGACCGCACTCAC
>CAMDBZ010000193.1 GCA_945889565.1 Thermoflexus hugenholtzii JAD2
CCTCGTGAGCGACCTGCTCGCGCTCGCGCAGCTCGACGAGGGCGCTCTGCGCATCGAAGCCGAGCCCGTGCCCGTCGCGCCGCTGCTCGCCACCGCCGCCGACGAGACGCGGCGGCTCGCGCCGCTCGCGGACGTCAGCGTGCACGCCGCGCCCGGGCTGTGGGTGCTCGGCGACCCCGCGCGACTGCGCCAGGTGCTGCTGATCCTCGCCGACAACGCGGCGCGCGTCACGCCGCCGGGCGGCCGCATCGCGTTCAGCGCAGCGCGCCGGGGCGCGAGTGTGGAGATCGAAGTCTCGGACTCCGGGCCCGGCATCCCCGCCGAGCACGCCGCGCGCATCTTCGAGCGCTTCTTTCGCGCCGATCGCGCACGCGCGCGCGCCGCTGGCGGCGCCGGCCTCGGCCTGTCCATCGCTCGCGAGCTGATGGTCGCGCACGGCGGCGCGATCGCGCTCGCCAATCCCGGCACGCCTGGCGCCACGCTCGTGCTGCGCCTGCGCGCGCTCGACCCCGACGCGGCCGCGCTCGGCGACGACGTCACGTCGACCGTCGAGGCTGCCGCCGCGCCCGAGCACTGATCGCGCGCGCTACCGCGTGTTACAGAGCCCCGCTAGACAACGAGGTCGCGCGTGACCTCTTCCACGTTACGCACGCCGCACAGCGCGAACGCGAGGTCCAGCTCCGCGCGCAGCAGCTCCAGCACGTCGCGCACGCCGGCTTCGCCGGCGACCGCGAGCCCCCACAGCACCGGCCGCCCGACGAGCACTGCCTGCGCGCCCAGCGCCAGCGCTTTCACCACGTCCGTCCCGCGGCGCACCCCGCCGTCCAGCAGCACCGCACCGCGGCCCGCCACCGCCTCCGCGATCTCCGGCAGCGCGTCGATCGTCGCGAGCGCCGTGTCGAGCTGTCGCCCGCCGTGGTTCGAGACCACGACGCCCGCCGCGCCCGCCTCGATCGCCAGCGCCGCGTCGTCGCCGCGCAGCACGCCCTTCACGAGCACCGGCAGCCGCGTCACCGAGCGCAGCCACCCGACGTCGTCCCACGTCAGCCCCTGGTCCAGCTGCGCTGCGAAGTAGGCCGCGAGGTCCGGCGTCGCGCCCGCGCTGCCCGCCATCACCGCGCGCATGGAGTCGTGCTGCAGGTTCGCCGCCACCATCTCCGGCCGCTCCGCGCCGGCGATCGCGCGCTCGCGCCGCCCCAGCAGCGGCGCGTCGACGGTGAGCACCAGCGCCTCATAGCCGGCCGCCTCGGCGCGCGCTACCAGCGCCTGCGTCACCGCGCGATCGCGATACACGTATAACTGGAACCAGCGCGGGCCCGCCCCTGTCGCCGCCACCTCCTCGATCGAGCGGCTCGCGATCGTGCTCAGCGTCATCGTCACGCCCAGCGCGGCCGCCGCGCGCGCCGTCGCCAGCTCGCCGTCGGGGTGCGCGAGCCGCTGCTGCGCGACCGGCGCCACCAGCACCGGCAGCGCGTGCCGCCGTCCCAGCAGCACCGTGCCCAGGTCGCGTTGCGCGACGCCGCGCAGCATCCGCGGACGCAGCCGCAGCCGCCCGAAGGCCGCGCGATTCTCGCGCAGCGTCAGCTCGTCGTTCGCCCCGCTCCCGTAATAGTCGAGCGCCCCGGGCGACAGACGCACGTGCGCGGCCGCCTCGTAGGCATCGAGGTTCAGCAGCGGGGGTGTAGTCACCGTGCGCGCACGCGCGCGCCTACGTGTCGCCGCGGAGGAAGCGCTCGACGTCCCCCAACAGGTCGTCGGGAGAAGGGAGCTCGCCGTCGCCGTCCACATCGGGCGGCGGCGCGCCGGCGCGCGCCGCGAGCGCCTCGTACTCCGCTTCCATGCGTTCCACCGCTTCGCGCAGCTGCTCGGAGTGGCCCAGCTCCTCGTCCGCACGCTCGCGAATCTCCGTCGCGCGCGTGCGCATCTCGTCGAGCGCCGTGCGCGTGCCCAGCAGCCGGTCGAGCGCCTCCGTCAGCGCGATCAGCGCCGCCGGATTCGGCGCGATGCCGAGGTAGTTCGGCACGATCGCTGCCAGGCTCGCCGACGTCCCGCCGCCCGCCTCGTGCATCGACGCGAGCAGCCCGCCGAAGTCGACGGGCCCTTCGTACTCGAACGCCACAGGCGTGAGCGCCAGTCCCTCCGCCAGCGCCGTCGAGTCCGTGGTCAGCCGCAGCACCGCCGGCCGCGTGTGCGGCACCGGCGCCGGCCACGAGCGCAACACTAGCAACTCGCGTGCGCCCGCCTCGCGCATTAGTTCCAGCAGCGCCAGCGCGCCGCTCTCCCAGCGCAGGTGCGGCTCCAGTCCCGCCAGCACCAGCACATCGCGCCCGCCCTCGGCCGCGGCGATGCGCAGCACGCGGTTTTGCGGCCAGTCGATCACGCGCTTGCCCGCCTCGAGCCGCACGGAGGGCGGCGCGACCGTGAAGTCGAAGAAGCCGTCCGGCGCCAGCTCCGCCACCGCCTCCCCTCCGTGCGCGGCGGCGAAGTGCGCGAGCGACGCCGCCGCCGTCGTGTAGAACCCGTTCTTGCGCACGAACGCCGCGACGAGCAGCGGCGCGCGCTGCGGATCGAGCGGACGCAAGCGGCGCAGCAGGGCGGGGTCGTTCATCGACGCAGCTCCTCCGCGCGGGCGCGTCCCGGCTCGATGGCCTTCTGCTTGGCTTTCTATGTCGCACTGTAGCGCGCCCGCCCCGCCCCGTCCGGCTCGTCTGCGCCCGCCGTGCCTCGGGCCGCCGCGACCAGCGCGATGCCCGCAGCCACCGCCTCCGAGCGCTCGATCTGCTCGAGCGGCAGCCGCAGCTTCCGCCGCCAGTTCGGGTGCTCCTCCACGGTCCCCGGGAGGTTCTGCGCCTCCACCGCGCCCAGCAGGTCATCGAGCGCGACGACGACGAGCCGCGCCGGGCTCCCCGCGAGCCGCTGCAGGCTCGTGTGCAGCAGCGCCACCCGCCCGCGCCCCGCCCCGCGCGCAGGCGTCGTGGCGCGTAGCGCAGCCACTGCGCGCCGCCGCTCGGCGCGCTCGCGGGCGGCGGCCTCCGCGTCGAACGTCCCGAGTCGTGCGCGCCCGTCGATGTCGCGGCCCCGCAGCCAGCCCGCGAACGGCGCCATGTCGTGCGTGTTCAGCGCTGCGAGCGTGCCCGCGCGGGCGGTGTCGCTGGGTGCGTACTGCAGCACGTGCATGCCGAGCGCGCCGTGTCGTCGCAGCGCCGCGTGCACCTCCGGCGGCACCGTGCCGAGGTCCTCGCCGACGACGAGCGTGCGCGCCCGCTGCGACTCCAGCGTGAGCATCGCCCAGTGCTCCGCCGCCGCGTAGCGCACGTACGTCCCCTCCCGCGCAGTCGCCCCCGGCGGAATCACGTAGCGTCGATGCAGCCCCATCACATGGTCGACGCGCAGCGCGCCCGCGTAGCGCATGTGGTTGTGCAGCGCCGCGCGTGTGTACGCGTGCCCGCGCTCACGCTCGCGCTGCGGGTGCAGCGGCGGGAAGCCCCAGTGCTGCCCCTCGGTGAACAGCCGATCCGGCGGCGCGCCCGACCCCAGCGCCGACGCGAACAGCGCCCCCTCCCGCCACGTGTCGAAGCCCGCGCCGTGCACCCCGAGCGGC
>CAMDBZ010000194.1 GCA_945889565.1 Thermoflexus hugenholtzii JAD2
CCGCGAGCGGCCCGCGCCGATGTCCGAGGCGGCTGCAGAACCGATGGCTGTAGCCTCGATGGCTGCGCCGGTGATGCCGGAAGCGCCTGTGGCGATGAGCGCGCCGGTTGCGCCGGAAGCGCCTGCCGCGGCGATGGCTGCGGAGCGTACGATGGAGCCTGCCGCGCCGGCGGAAGCTGTCGCTGCGGACGCGCCTGCTGCCCCCGCGGACGACGCCTCTCGCGACGAGGCGCCCGCGTTGGCCGCTTCCGCGGACGCAGGTACGGCCGATTCATAGCGTGCAACTCCCCGCGGAGGAGGGTCTGCATGGCCAGCCTGAACAAAGTGATGGTGATCGGTAATCTCGGGGCCGACCCGGAGATGCGGTACACGGCGAACGGCAGCGCGGTGACGGAGTTCCGCGTGGCCGCGAGCGACAACTGGACGGACCAGTCGGGCGAGCGCCGCGAGCGGACCGAGTGGTTCACGGTGATCACGTGGAACCGGCTGGCGGAGACCTGCGCGCAGTACCTGGCCAAGGGGCGCCAGGTCTACGTGGAGGGGCGGCTGCAAACGCGCTCCTGGGACGGCCAGGACGGGCAGAAGCACTACAAGTCCGAGGTGATCGCGGAGACGGTGCGCTTTCTCGGGGGGCGCGAGGACCGTGGTGGTGGCGCAGAGGGTGCGTACGCGGCGCCGCTGCCGGTGGGCGCGGACGCAGCGGGGGATGTCGACGCGGACGACCTGCCCTTCTAAGCTCGCGGTTCGCCCGGGCGCTGGGAGCGACGGACGGAGTCTGGCGCGGTAGCATCGCGCCGGTGTCAGACAGCGTGCTCGGGCGGTTCCCGAGGCAGGGCCCAGGCGGGGCGCGGGAATAGCGCGCAGTTGGCGCGGAGAGACGTAGAGCGTATGACGACGATGGACACGACCGCTCCCCCGGATGTGGCGCCTGCCGCGGAGGGTGCGCGCGACGCGCGACCCGACCGCTTCGATCGCGGGGATCGCGGTGGCGACCGCGGCGATCGGGGGGGGGACCGCGGGGATCGCGGCGGCGACCGCGGCGATCGAGGGGGGGACCGCGGCCGGGCGGGCGCGCGGCGGCGTGGCTGCGAGTTTTGCATCGACAAGATCGAGGTGCCGGACTACAAGGACGTCACGCTGATGCGCCGCTACGTCACCGATCGCGGCAAGCTCGACCCGCGGCGCAAGGCGGGCACGTGCGCCAAGCACCAGCGCAAGGTGGCGGTGGCGGTGAAGCGGGCGCGTCACCTGGCGCTGCTCCCGTACACCTCGGAGCATGTGCGGGTGTCCGGCGTGCCGGCGGGCCGGCCGGCTTCCTCGGGCGGGCGCCGGTAGCGCGCACACGCGGCCCTGCGGGGCGCGTCGGGGCTGCGGGGAGGATGAGCGTGGCGGGCAAAGTCCCCCAGCAAGCCGCTTCGCAGCGCGGCCAGCAGGCCGCTTCGCGGGGCGAGCCGGGTCGGTCGGGCGGCCGCCGCATCCGCGAACGCGAGCTGGAGACGCGCCACGAGCACTGGCTGCTGCTGGGCGTCGTCGGCGTGCTCGCGCTGGCCGCCGTGATCGTCGCGGTTGGTGTGTACCTGGCGGAGTACCGCCCGCCGCGCGCGCACGTGCTGCGCGTGCAGGACACGGACTACGACGCGGGTCAGGTGGCCGGGCGAGCGGTGTTCGCGCTGCGCTTCGAGCCGGGCGCCGCGGACCTCGCGAAGCCGGAGCAGTTCGTCGGGCAGGTGCTGGACCGCATCGAGCGCGACCACGTGCTGCGCGAGCGCGCCCCCGCGCTCGTCGGCGCGGTCAGCGCGGACGACATCGAACGCGAGTTGCGCACGCAGCTCGGTCTGTTGCCTGCGACGCCGACGCCGGCGCCGACCGCGCCGCCGGTAGCGACCGCAACGGCGACGAGCACGGCGACCGCCGCCGCTGCCTCGGCTACGCCCGCCGCCGGCGCGACGGCGAGCGCCACCACGACCGCGACCGCGTCGCCCACTCCGCTGCCGGCGATGACCGACGACGAGCGCGAGGCGTACGCGACGGGGTTGCGCGACATCCTGCGCTCCGCCGGCCTGTCGCGCGCCGAGTACGAGGCGGTGCTCACGGCGAGCCTGCTGCAGCGGCGGCTGGCGGAGCGCTACGAGGCGGAGGTGGGCACCAGCGGTGCGCAGCTGCAGCTCGCGCGTATCCGCGTGGCCGACGAGGCCACGGCGAACCGGGTGCGCGAACAGGTGTTGGGGGGCGCGGACTTCGCGAAGCTGGCGGCGGAGCAGTCGCTCGATCAGCCGACCCGTGCGACCGGTGGCGACCTCGGCTGGCGGCCGGCGGAACTGCTGGAGGAGGACGTGCGCGACGCCGTTGCGAACCTCGGCGCGGGGAGCGTGGCGATCGTGCGCAGCGGGCGGCTGTTCGACGTGTATCGCGTGACGAACGCGGATGCCGCGCGCGCGTACGACGCGGGCGTGGCGGCACAGCTCGCGCAGCGCAAGGTCGACGACTGGGTGACTGCCGAGAAGGGGCAGCTGCGCATCGAGCGCGACCTGTCGAGCGGCGAGGAGACATGGATCCGCGAGCAGGTCGGTGAGCGGCTGCAGAGGCAGGTCTCGTGAGCGCGGTTGGCGTCGCGCTGCTCGGGGCCGGGAACGTCGGTGGTGGCGTGATCGCGGCGCTCGAGGCGGGGCGCTCGCGCTACGCGGTGACGGTCGGCCGGCCGCTCGAGTTGCGGCACGTGCTGGTGCGCGACACGGCGCGCGCCCGGCCGGGCATCGGCGGCGCGGCGCTGACGACGGACATCGCGACGGTGCTGGCCGATCCGGCGGTGGCGGTGGTCGTGGAGCTGATGGGTGGCGAGCAACCGGCGCGCGAGTACATCGCGCGCGCGCTCGAGGCCGGGCGGCACGTCGTTACCGCGAACAAGGAAGTGATGGCGAAGCACGGGGCCGCGCTGCTCGCGCTGGCGGAGCAGCACGGTGTGAGCCTGCTGTACGAGGCGGCGGTCGGGGGGGGCATCCCGATCATCAGCCCGCTGTCGCGCGATTTGCTCGCGAACGAGATCACGGCGATCACCGCGATCATCAACGGCACGACGAACTACATGCTCACCGGCATGGCGCGCGATGGCGTCGGATACGCGGACGCGCTGGCGGAGGCGCAGCGACTCGGCTACGCGGAGCCGGACCCGACGGCGGACGTCGAGGGCGTGGACGCCGCGTACAAGCTTGCGATCCTCTGCGGGCTCGCGTTCCACGTCGCGGTCGCGCCGGGGGATGTCGCGCGCACGGGCATCACGCGGTTGGGCGCACGCGACTTTCGCTACGCGGCGGAGCTCGGGTACGCGATCAAGCTGCTCGCGGCGGGGCGGCTCGTCGATGGCGGGCTCGTGGCGTCGGTGCAGCCGACGCTGGTCGCGCTCGACGAGCCGCTCGCGCGCGTCGACGGCGTGCTCAACGCGGTGCAGATCGAGGGCGACCTGGTGGGGCGGGTGCTGTTCGTGGGACCGGGTGCGGGGCCGGGGCCGACGGCCAGCGCGGTGCTCGCGGACGTGCTGGACATCGCGCGGGACATTGTCGCCGGGCGGCCGCCCGCGGCGGCGG
>CAMDBZ010000195.1 GCA_945889565.1 Thermoflexus hugenholtzii JAD2
CCGTCACGCGGTATCGTACTCGGTCGATGAGCGCCACGACGCTGCCGGTGACGAGCAGCAGCCCGCACGCGAGCACGAGCGCGCGCCCGACGTTCGCATCGCCGGGCCGCGCGAGCGCGTCGTAGATCGCGATCGGGATCGTGGCGAACTCGCGCCGCTGCAGCAACAGCGTCGTGCCGAACTCGCCGATCGAGATCGCGAACGCGAACGCCGCGCCCGCGGCGAGCGCCGGCGCGATCAGCGGAAACTCGACGTGGCGCCACGCCCGCCGCGGCGACGCGCCGAGCACGCGCGCGGCCTCCGCGAGCTGCGGGTCGAGCGCGCGCAGCGCCGCCACCAGCGCGCGCACGACGAACGGGTACGCGAGCAGCGTGTGCGCCGCGAACAGCAGCCACGGCGAACCGCGCAGGTCCAGCACGCCGCGATTGAACGTCACGAGGTAGCCGAAGCCCAGCACGACCGCCGGCACTGCGAGCGGTGCCATCAGCAGCGCGTCGGCGGCTGCGCCCACGCGCCCGCGCAGCCGCCGCAGCACCAGCGCCGCCGCGAGCCCGATAGCCGCCGCGGCGAGGCTCGCGCCCGTCGCGAAGGTGAGGCTCCAGCGCAGCGCGTCGAGTGGCGCGATGTACGACACGCGCTCTGTGTCCCGGAACAGCGCTTGCACATGGCGCGCCGTCACGAGCTCGCTCGCGCCGAGCGTGAACGCGGCGTGCACGAGCGCCGCGAGTGGCAGCACGACGAACGCGAGCAGCCCGGCGAGTAGCAGCCCCAGCAGCGCGCGCGCGCCTGGCCGCAGCGCGCGCCATGGCCGTAGCGGCGCGGCGCCGGACCGCAGCGCAGCCGTGCCCCGCCGTTGCAGCATCCCGTACAGCACGAGCGCGCCGAGTGTGACCGCGATCTGCACGAGCGCGAGCAGCGCCGCGCTCGGCAGGTCGACGAGCCGCGTCGTGAGCCGGTACACCACCACCTCGAGCGTGTCGAGGCGCGGGTTGCCGGCGCCGAGCACCAGCACGACGCCGAAGGACGTGAAGCAGAACATGAACACCAGCGCCCCCGCGGCGGCGATCGCGGGCGCGAGCTGGGGCAGCGTCGACGCGGTGAACGCGCGCACGCGGCCCGCGCCCAGCGTGCGCGCCGCCTCCTCGGTCGCCGGGTCGAGCGTCGACCATGCGGCGCCGACGAGTCGCACCACGATCGACACGTTGTAGAACACGTGCGCCGCGAGGATCGCCCACAGCGTGCCCAGCGGCCGCAGCGGCCCGACCCCCGCGAGTGCGAGCGCGTCGTTCAGCCACCCGCGCGGCCCGAGCAGCTGCTGGAACGCGAGCGCGACCACCAGCGTCGGCAGCACGAACGGCACCGTCAGCAGCGTGCTCAGCAGCGCGCGTCCCGGGAAGCGCACGCGCGCGAGCGCGTACGCGGCCGGCACGCCGACGAGCAACGTGAGCGCCGTCGATGCGAGCGCCTGCCCCGTCGTGAACGCCGCGCGCTCCCAGTAGTAGCGGTCCGCGGCCAGCGCGCGCACCGTCTCCCCCACGCCTGCGCCATCGAGCGCGAGCGCGCGCGCCACGAGCGTGCCGAGGGGCCAGCCGAGGAACACCGCCAGCAGCGCGAGCAGCGGCAGCGCCAGCAGCACGCGACCCGCGCGCCCTCCCCAGAGGAGCGCTGTCACCGGCGCATCACCTCGCTCCACTCGCGCAGCCAGCGGTCCACCGTCGCCGCGTCGACGGTGAGCGGGGCGGGCTGCACGTCGATGCGCGCCCAGCGCCACCACTCGGGCGTCTCGATGTTGGGGATCACGGGGTACACGAACATCGTCTCCGGGATCTGCCGCTGGAACTCGTCGCGCAGCATGAAGTTGATGAACGCGCGCGCGAGCTCCGGCTGACGCGCTCCCGCCAGCACGCCGGCCGCTTCCACCTGGCGGAACGGGCGCGTGCCGGCGGGCAGCACGTTCACCGTCGGTGGCTCCTTCAGCGCGCCCTCGCTGAAGAACACCTCCGCCGCCGGGCTCGTGGTGTACGACACCACCAGCGGGCGCTCGCCCTTGTTGCGCGTGAAGTGCGTGTTATACGCGGTATCCCAGCCGTCCACCACCAGCACGTCGTTGCGGCGCAGGTCGCGCCAGAACTCGCGCCACGTGTACGCGCCGCGCTCGCCGAAGTGCGCCACCGTCGTCGCGAGGAACTGCAGCCCCGGCGATGACGTGGTCGGGTCCTCGACCACAAGCTTGCCGCGCCACGGCGGCTGCGTCAGCTCCTCGAAGCGCGCGGGCGGCTGGCCCTGCGCGCGATCGAAGTTCAGCGCCACGTAGCCGACGTCGATCGGCGTGACTGCCGTCGAGTCGCCAAACTGCGCGCGCACGTCCTCCGGAATCTGCGCACGGCGCGTGGCCGTGAACTCCGCGAACACGCCCTTGCCCACCGTGCGTGGGAACGTGAGGTTGTCGATGCCGAACAGCACGTCGGCCTCGGGGCGCCCCGCGTTGAGAATCGCGCGGTTGACCACGGCGTTCGCGTCGCCGCCCTTGAGCAGCGTGACCGTCGCGTTGTGCTCGCGCTCGAACGCCTCGAGCAGCTCCGCGCGCATGTCGAACGAGTCGTGCGTGAGCAGCACGAGCTCGCGGCGTGCCGGCTCGTCGCTGCCGCACGCCGCCGCGAGCGCGAGCACCGCGACCGCAAGCGCGAGCCCGGCGAAGCGCCGCCAGCCGGCCCCGTGGCGCCGAGGCAACACGTGCTGCTGAGCGAACATGTGGCGCACGCGTGGAGCGTGCAGGGGCGTGATCGTCCGCATCTCGGGTCCTCCCCAACATGCGAGACCGCTGCTCCGAGGAGGCTCGGCCGGGGCGAGCATGCGTAATGCGGCGGCAGGCTGCGGCAACAGCCAGACCGGCACACCACGCACCCAAGCGCCGGCCTGACGTTCGGAAGCCGAACCGCATTCCTACGCACGGATGACCGTGATCAGGTTCGAGGGGTTGGCGGCGAACCGCCTCTCAGCCCGGAGGCACCCCCAGCGGATCTCGAGCGCTGCGTTACGCCCGCAGCGTAGCGCGCGCCGCGGCGCCGTCAAGTTGCACGACGCGACAGCTACGAGAGGCCGTGCGGCCCCTGGCCCTCCGTCGGCGGGGTGTGGTGCTGCTCGTGCAGCGGCGGCGGCTCCGGCAGCTCGCTCGGCGGCAACGCGTCGCGCTCGATAGGCTCGGTCGGCGGCTCCTGCGGCCGCGCGAAGCCGAGCGCCGCCGCCATGCCCATGAAGCGTTCGATGAAGATGCGCACGCCGAGTCGCACGGGAGCCCCCTGGTCGTTCAGCGCGCGGGTGGCAGCGCCGCCGCGATCGCGCGCGCCAGATCCGCGGGCGGGCGCGCGGCGTCGAGGGTCACGAGCGCGCCCTCCGCCACCGCCGGCCGCTCGAAGCGGTCGCGCTGCGCAGCGTACACCTCCCACGTCGCGTCCGAGGTGCGCAGCGGGTCCGTCGCGCGCGCCGCGATGCGCTCTGCAGCCGTCGCGTCGTCGAGCCGTAGCTCGACGATCAGCGCGGGGACGCCCGCGCCGCTCGCGACGGCGAGCAGCGCGGCGCGC
>CAMDBZ010000196.1 GCA_945889565.1 Thermoflexus hugenholtzii JAD2
GGGAGCTGCCGGCGTCGCAGGCGGCGCACGCGCCTGCGGAGTACGAGCCGCGGCAGACGCTGGCCGGCACGCGGCGCTTTCGCAGCCCCGCGCTGGCGGCGCTGGAGACGCGCATCCTGGCGGCACGCGAGGAGCTGGAGCAGGCGGAGCGCGCGGCGTTCGAGCGGGTGCGCGCGGAGCTCGCGGCGCACGGCGCGGCGATTGCGCAGGCGGCGGAGGCGGTGGCGCGGCTCGACGTCGCGGCGGCGCTTGCCGAGGTGGCGGCGGAGCACGGCTACGTGCGCCCGGAGCTCGCGGAGTCCGGGCCGCTCGTGATCGTGGGCGGCCGTCATCCGGTGGTGGAGCGGCGGCTGGCGGCGGGCGTGTTCGTGCCCAACGATTGCACGCTCGGCGGCGGCGCGGGGGGCGGTGAGGCCGGCGGGGCGGACATCGTGCTGCTCACGGGGCCCAATATGGGCGGTAAGTCGACGTACCTGCGCCAGGTGGCGCTGGTCGTGCTGCTCGCGCAGTGCGGGAGCTACGTGCCGGCGGAGCGCGCGCGTGTGCCGATGGTCGATCGTATCTTCTCGCGCGTGGGGGCGCAGGACGACATCGCGAGCGGGCAATCGACGTTCATGGTGGAGATGGTCGAGACGGCGGCGATTCTCCATAACGCGACGGAGCGTTCGCTCGTGCTGCTCGATGAGGTGGGGCGCGGGACGGCGACGGCGGACGGGCTGGCGATCGCGCGCGCGGTCGTCGAGCATCTGCATCACCGCCCCGGGGGCACGCCGCGCACGCTGTTCGCGACGCACTTCCAGGAGCTCGTGGGGCTGGCGGCGGTGCTGCCGCGCGTGGAGAACCGCTCGGTGGCGGTGATCGAGGAGGGCGGCGAGGTGGTGTTCCTGCACCGCATCGCCGCGGGCGGCGCGGACCGGGCGTACGGCGTACACGTCGCGGCGCTCGCGGGGCTGCCCGCGGCGGTGGTTGCGCGCGCGCGGGAGCTGCTGCTGGAGGGGCAGCGCGCCCCGATCCCGGGGAGGCTGCCGCCCGGCGCGGGCGCAGGCGCGGGCACCAGCGGGGCGCTCGGGGGTCGGGGGGACGCGATGGCGCCGGCGGTGCAGCCGCCGCTCGCTGCCCCGAGTGACGCGGTGGTCGCGGAGCTTGCGGGGCTCGACCCGGACGCGCTCACGCCGCTGGGGGCGTTGCAGCGGCTGTACGAGCTGCGCCAGGCGGCCCGCCGCGCGCTGGGCGGCGAGGCGTGAGCAGCGGGCGCGCGTGCGCGACCATGGGGCTACTCGAGCGAGGCAGGGCCGTGCCCGACGTTGGGGGGCAGCGGGAGGCGCGGGGCGGCGGGGACGCTGGTCGCGATCGGCGACTGCTGAGCGGGCCCGCTCGATGGCGGCTCGATGGCCGGGCCGGCGCGCACGCCCAGGTCGCTGCGCGCGGCGCCGGGCAGGCCGAGGCTGAACAGCTGCTGGCGCAGCAGCGCTTCGACGTCGAGCAGCACGCCGCCGGCGGGCGTGCCGTCGGCGCGCGCGGGCAGCGCGGCGGCGGAGCGGCGGACGAGGCTGTGGGCGAAGGTGGGGCCGAGGTCCGGCTGCTCGGCGAGCAGCAGCGCGACGGCACCGGCGACGAGCGGGGCGGCGAACGAGGTGCCGGTGGCGCGAGCGTAGGGCTGACCATCGACGCAGCTCCAGCCGCGCTGGCCGCAGGCGCTGGCGGGCAGCGGCGCGACGATGCGCACGGCGGGCGCTGCGACGTCGACTTCGGGGCCGATGTTGCTGAAGGGGGCGAGGCGGCGGTAATCGACGCTGCCGTCGGCGAGCGCGAAGCCGGTGCCGGAGACCGCGAGCACGGCGGGGTAGGCGGCGGGGAACTGCACGCGGCCGCCGTCGTTGCCGGAGGAGGCGACGACGAGCGCTCCGAAGCGGTCGGTGGCCTCGCTCACGGCCTCGCGCAGCACACGCGCGTCCGTGGCGCTGCCGAACGCGACGACGATGATCTGCGCGCCGGCGCGGGCCGCGTAGCGGATGCCCGCCGCGGCGTCCGAGATGCGCCCGGTGGCCGTGCAGTCGAGCACCTTCACGGCGAGCAAGCGGACGTCCCAGGCGACGCCGGCGCCGCCCGCGGCGTTGTTGCCGGCGGCCGCGGCCACGCCCGCGACGAACGTCCCGTGGCCCTCGTCATCGGTGGCGGCGGCGTGGGGCGGCGCGGTGCGATACGCGCAGGAGGGGTCGGCGGCCTCCAGCGACACGAACGAGCAGCCGAGCGCATCGTCGATGCAGCCGTTGGCGTCGTCGTCGAGCCCGTTCGGCACGAGCTCGGCGATGTTGGGGCGCGCGCGTGGGGCGAGGTCCGGGTGCTGGAAGTCGATGCCGCTGTCGACCACGGCGATGGTGACGCGCGGCGCGGTGGTGGTGCGGTCCCAGGCCGCGGGCGCGCGGATCGCGTCGAGGTACGGCTGTTGCAGCGGCAGCAGTGGGTCGTCGGGGAGGCGGTGGGCGCGCACGCGGGTGTCGGCCTCGACGCTGGCGAGCAGGCCGGTGGCGGCGAGCGCACGGGCGAGGGCGCGGGGGTCCTCGCCCGCGGGGACGGCGACGCGCGCCGCGGGCAGCAGGGCGGATGGCGGGAGCACGTGGTAACCGAGCTGCGCGAGCGCACCGGCGAGCGCGTCCGCGCTGAGGCCGGGCGCTGGCGCTGCGAGCAGCTGGTCCGCGCCCGGGGCGATGCGCGCGGGCGCGGCGCGGAGCTCTGCGGCGGCGGCGCGTTGCGGGGCGGCCACGGGCTGCTCGGCGGCCAGGCGGGGCCGGTCGTGGGGTGTGCCCGCGCTGCCGAAGCACACGGCGAGCAGCGCGAAAGCGGCGAGCAGGAGATAGCGAGCGCGCACCGCGACCGTCCCGTCCACCTGCGAGCGGTCGCGGGCGCCTCATGCTACGCAGGCGCCGATCGAGCGGCAAGCACGTACGCGCCCAGTGGCAGCGGGCGATGAGCGAGGCGGCCGGGGGGGCGCGCCCGGCGATCCGCGTCCTGCCGCCGCAGGTCGCGGCGCGGATCGCGGCGGGCGAGGTGGTGGAGCGGCCGGCGTCGATCGTCAAGGAGCTCGTCGAGAACGCGATCGACGCGGGGGCGACGCGCATCGAGATCGCGATCGCCGGTGGCGGATGCGAGCGCGTGCGAGTGCGCGACGATGGCTGCGGCATTCCGGCGGCGCAGCTCGCGGACGCGCTGGAGCGGCACGCGACCTCAAAGCTGCGCTCCGAGCACGAGCTGTTCGCGATCGGCACGCTGGGGTTCCGCGGCGAGGCGCTGGCGGCGATCGCGGCGGCGGGCGACGTGGAGATCGTCACGCGCCCGGCGGGCGAGGCGGCGGCGGCGATGGTGCGCACGCGCGGCGGGGCGATCGCATCGCTGGGGAGCGCGGGCGCGGCGCCGGGCACGAGCGTGGAGGTGCGGGAGCTGTTCGCGGCGCTGCCGGCGCGGCGGCGCTTCCTGCGCGCGGGCGCGGCGGAGGCGCGCGCGGTGGCGGAGGCGGTGGAGGCGTACGCGCTGGCGTATCCCGCGATCGCGTTCCGGCTGGAGAGCGACGG
>CAMDBZ010000197.1 GCA_945889565.1 Thermoflexus hugenholtzii JAD2
CGCCCGGCGGCTCCGCGCGCGGGTGGCGCGCGCGGCACCACGCGCGGTCGCGGCGCGCGCTGATGGGAACGATGCGGCGACCGGCGGGGACGGCGCCGTGGCTGCCGGGGTCACTCGCCGTGACGGGCGCGGGTGAAGGCCGTGCGCGCGGCTGCGAGTGGGCGGTGGGCGTGCTCGTAGCGTCGGCGCGCGGTCCGTTCGGGCCGCAGCCCGCCCGCTAGCGGGGCGCGCACTCGTGTACGACTCGCTGGCGGGGAAGCGCGCGGTGGTGCTGGGCGGATCGCGCGGCATCGGGCGCGCGATCGCGGTGCGGCTCGCTGCGGAGGGCGCGCACGTGCTGGTGAACTACGCGCGGTCGGCGGACGCCGCCGCGGCCACGGCCGCCGAGTGTCGTGCGCTGGGCGTGGAGGCCACGGCCGTGCAGGCCGACATCGGCGACGCGACGCAGCTCGCGGCGCTGTTCGCGGAGGTCGAGCGCTGGGGCGGGCTCGACGTGCTGGTGGCGAACGCCGCGCGCGGGCTGGAGCGCCCGCGCCCCGCGATCGAGCAGCGCCCGCGGCACCTGCGCGCGACGATGGACGTGAACCTGTTCGCGCCGTGGTCCGCGGCGCAGCGCGCGACACCGCTGATGGCGGCGCGCGGCGGCGGCGCGATCGTGCATCTCCTGTCGCCGGGCGCGTGGCAGTACATGCCGGACTACTCCGCCGTGGGCGTGAGCAAAGCGGCGCTGGCGTCGCTCACGCGGTACCTCGCCGTCGAGCTTGCGCCGCGCGGCATTCGCGTGAACGCGGTCTCGGCGGGCTGGGTCGAGGGCTCTGAGGGAGAGCACGCGTATCGCGCGGGGGTGTCGGATCGCGTGCGGCCGCACGTGCCAGCGGGGCGCAACGTTGCGCCGGAGGACGTGGCGGCGGCGGTGGCGTGGCTGTGCTCGGCTGAGTCCGCGATGCTCATCGGCGAGACGGTGCACCTGGACGGTGGCTTCGGCATCGCGAGCTGGAACGCGGTGCTCGCGCCCGATGCCGATGCGGGGGCGGACGCAGGCGCGGAGTGAGGGCGCGGCGCTACTCCAGCGCGGAGGTCGCGGAGAGCGCGGTCTGCACCGTGAACTCTGGGGTGGCGTCGAACGGCTTGAGCAGGGCGCTCGAGCCGGCGGCGGCGAGCGCGCGGGCGCTTGGGGTACATGGGTGTGGGGTCGCGGCCCCGGCGGGTGTGCTGGCGGCGAACTGTAGCACCGATGTGAGCGGTCCGCGGCGCGTGCCGCCGGCGGTGGCCAGCGAGCGCGCGCTCGTCTGCGCGTCGGCCAGCGCTTGCTTTCGAGCGGCGTCGCGGACCGGTGCGCGATCGGTGTGGGTGAACCATACGCCGTGGCCGACCGCGCGGCCGATGGTGCGCGTGGCGGCCTCCGCGATGTCCTCGCCGAGCTTCGGCAGGCGGGCGATCGGGACCTCGATCAGCGCGACGACGGGGCTGCCGGCGTGGGGGGGCGCGAACGTCACGGCGTTTCCCCCGACTCCGAGCGCCACGACGCGGTCGACGAAGGCGGCGCGATCGTTCGCGTCGAGCGTGGGCTGGCTCGCCGCGCTGCGCGTGGGCTCGAGCAGCAGCGCGACGTGCGCGGTGTTGGCGGAGGTCAGCGTCACGGCGGTGATCGCGAGCATGCTGAACGAGCGGCGCATACGCCTCGGTCTCAGGAACGGGAGCGGTGACGCCGTGCCTCGCCGTCAGGGTCAGGCGCGCGACGCGGCATAGCTCAGGCGAACGCGGCGCGGAGAGTGGGAGTGCGCGCGGCGCAGGGTGACCTGCGGTGGTGCGAATCGTCGAGCGCCAGCGCCTCAGGGTTGAGCCGCACCCGGCCGAGCCGCGATGCACCTTCACGAATCGCGCGCGGCTATTCGATCGCGAAGGTCACCGCCAGCGCGGCGTCGACGACGAGCTGGCGCTCGGCGTCGAACGCTTTCAGCTGCGAGCCGTACGGGCCACCGGAGGCGAACGCCGCGGGCTGCACGTCGCACGGGTCGGGTGCAAACGCCGCGACGTTCGCTTCGGCGAGTGCGATCGGTGCGCCGAGCCTGAGCGTGGCGGCGCTCGCGAGCGCCGTAGCGCGTGTGCGCGCGTCGGCGAACGCCTGCTTGTGCGCCTCGTTGCGCACGGCCTCGCAGTTGCTGTGCGAGAACTGCACGCCCTGGCTGACGGCGCGTCCGATCGTGCGATTCGTCGCGTCGACGATGTCGTCGCCGATCTTCGGCAGTTTGTCGACCGGCACCTCGACGCTGATTGCGGTGGGGCCGCCGAACGGCTGACTTTCGATCGTGATCGCGTCGGCGGCGATGCCGAGTCCGCGCAGCCGCTCGATGAGCGCGGCGCGATCCTTCGCGTCGATGGGGCGGGGTCCGGCGGGGCCGTAGACGGGCTCGATGAGCACGATCACGTACGCTTCGTCCGCGACGGCGGTGGCCTTGCCGGCGCCCGCGACGCTGAGGCCTTGCGCGACGCGGGCGTCGCCGAGCCGGTACGTGGCGACGACCTCGAGGTTGAGCTTCACTTCGGGCTTCGCGTCAAGCGCGATGGGCGTCGCGGGTGCTTTGGGGGAGTTCGTCGTCGCTGAGCTGCAGGGGTCCTGCGCCGGTGGGCCGTACGGGTTCTGCGGCTGCTGCTCGGCGATTGCGATGATCGGGCCGGGGGTGACACCCGCGAGCGTGGCGAGGGCGCGCGCACGCTCGGCGGCGCCGGTGAGCGCCTGCTTGCGCAGCGCATCGAACGCGCCGATGCAGTCGCGGACGCCGAACGCGGCGCCGGTCGACTGCGCCCGTCCGAGCACGCGCTCGGCGGCGTCGATCACTTGCAGCCCCTTCGTCGGCAGCTCTGCGACGGGTAGCTCGACGCGCAGCTCGATGAACGGCCCGTACTGGAAGCTCTGCTCCAGCGTGATCGCCTCGCGGCGGACGCCGAGCGTGGCGAGCGCAGCGATCAGCTCCTCGCGGTCCTGGGTGTCGATCGGCACTGGGCCGCCGGGCCCGAAACGCGACGGCGGGATGGGCAGGAGCAGGCTGGCGAAGGCTCGGTCGGCGGGGACGGTGGCGGAGGCGGTCTGGCGCACGGTGAGCCCGGCCGAGGGTACTCCGGTGGCCCCCGGCGCACCGCCGGGCACTGGAGCAGGCGCGATCGCGCCGCCGCCGGACGCGCCGCTGCCGCTGGACGTGATCTCGGGCGCCGCGGGGCTCGGGGGAGGGCTCGGCGCGGCGGGCGCTGCGGGTTTGTCGTCGTCGCAGGCGACGAGCGCGAGCGCGACGCATACGGTGAGCAGCGCGATGCTGAGGGTGCGTTTCATGGCGCGGGCCTCTCCGTGCGGACGCCGCGACGTGTGGGGCGCGCGCTCAGTGTAGCGGTGCGCGTAGCGGGCGGTGCGCGCTCGGCGGGCTCAGTCGGCCGAGGCGCGCGGTGCGTCGAGCGCTGCGAGCGCCTGCGCATA
>CAMDBZ010000198.1 GCA_945889565.1 Thermoflexus hugenholtzii JAD2
AGGCGCTGGCGCGCTGCACGGCCGTGCGCATCGACGCGGCGGCGCTTGCGAGCGCGGTCGCGGGACCGGCGGCGGACGCGCTTGCGGGGGCGTTCGCGACGCGGCGGCGGCACGAGTGGCAGGCGCTGTTGCGCGCGGCGGGCGTGCCGTGCGCGCCGGTGGTGACGCGCGCGGCGCTGCTGAGCACGGACGCGGTGCGCGCGAACGCGCTGTCGGTGCAGCACTTCCACCCGCTGTGGGCGTCCACGCTGGAGCCGGGCGTGCCGGTGCGCGCCTCGCGCACGCCGGGCGCGATCGCGCGTCGCGCGCCGTTGCCGGGGGAGCACACGGCCGCGGTGCTCGCCGAGCTGGGCTACAGCGAGGCCGAACGCGCGGCGCTCGAGGCTACAGGCGCGGTGAGCGCGCTGGACATGCGCGTACGCTCGCACGACACGCGTGGCGGCACGCCAACGGCAGCGGGCACGATGGTGGAGCTGCTGGGCCGCGCAATCCTGTGGCACCACGACGTGGGGTAGGCGCTGGCCGGAACCCTCACCCCCGGCCCCGCTCCCCGGGGCGGGGCGAGGGGGGACGGAGAGCAGTAGCGCGACGGCTACGGACGGGTGCTCACCGGGGCGGCCGGGGGGCGTTGCGCCGTGATCGCGGGGTCGTAAGGGCGGCGGGCGGCCTCTTCCCAGAGCGGCCACGCCTCTTTCGGCTGGCCATCGGCAGCGCGGAGGCCGATCGCGGCGATGAGGTCGTTGGGTGGCGCGCTCAGGTAATCGGCGTCGCGGCCGGCGAACCACACGAGTAGCGGCGTGGCGAGCTCGTCGGCGTCCTGGAGCAGGCGCTGCAGGAAGCGGCGCTGCTCGGCGGCCGTGGAGGAGTTCAGGCCGTCGCGGCCGGGCGTAGAGGCGTAGCCGACGGAGGCGAAGGCGATCGGCAACGTGGTGTGGCTGCGCGCCTGGCGGTAGTAGTCCGCTGGCACCTTGCGCGCGACGGCGTAGGCGAACGACGGGTACGAGGTCAGCGCGAGCAGGTCCAGGCGGCCCTCGAAGTCGCGCAGCAGCTCCCAGCGGGGCGCGTGCGGGGGGTCCCAGGGGATGACGCCGAGCAGCTGCTCGTACTGGAAGGTGACGAAGACCTGTGTGCGCGGGCTTACGGACTTCACCGCGGCGTACGCCTCCTGGTAGGCGGCGAGGAAGCGCTGGTACTGGGCGGGGTCGCGCTCGAACGTAGCGTTGATCTCGGTACCGAGCGCGAAGTAGGCGGGCTGGTGGTTGAGGGCGAGGTACTTCGCCTCGGTGACGAAGGCCTGACGGAGGGCGGGGTCGGCGAGGGTGCGGTCTTCGTAGCCGCGCGGGGGCGAGGCGAGCCGCTCGCGGGCGGCGGGGTCGAACGGGTCGAGGGCGATGAAGAGCTGTAGCCCACGCGCGCGCACCGCGTCCCGCTCGGCGGCGGTGGTGGTGCGCAGCTTCGTGGACGGGGTGGCGCCGGGGAGGAAGTCGGCCCACGCGGGCGCGCGCTGGATTAGCAGGACGTCGCCGTACCGTGCCGCGAGATCGAACGCCGCGTTGTAGCCCTCGTCGCTCAGTGTGGGGGGTAGCGCGGAGAAGCCGAGGCGAAAGCTGCGCGCGGCGCCCGCGTTGTCGCGCTGCGGCGCGGGGGCCGCGTCCGGAGCGGGCGCAGGCGTGGAGCAGGCAGCGAGCAGCAAGGCGAGGGGAGCGAGCAACGTGAGCGCAGCGAGGAAACGCACATCAATGATTTTGGTGGCAGCAGTCGGAGTGGTCAACGTGCATTGCATCATGCAGCGGGGCGCGCACACGCGCCGATGCGTGACGCGTGCGCTGGTGAGGGTTATCCCCAACGTGCACACAAGATCGAGTCGCCGATGCTCAGTGTGCGCAGGATGCGCGCGTATGGGAGCGGGCGATGGACAGCGTCATGAAGAGGGCGATCACGATCGACGAAGTGACGGCTGAAGTGCGTGCGGTGACATCGGCGTCCGACGCACGCGCGATCGTGAACCGCGCGTCACGCATCGCCGGGGTGCCGGGCAATCGACCGCTCGAGCTGCGCGAACTGCTGATGGTGTGCGAAGCGCTGGCGGCCGAAGGCGGCCCCGTGCAGCAGATCGCGGAGCTGATCGCCGGCCGGGCGCTGCGGCCGAGCGGCGACTACGGGAGCGGATCGGCGAGCTAGCAGCGCCTCGCGCTCGTCACGGGTAGCGGCTAGTCGACGCGGTCGTCGCGGTAGATGGTCTCGCGGGCGACGTCGCCCCAGCTGAAGAGCGCGGCGGCGAAGCGCACGGGGCCGGCGATCGCGTCGGTCTCGACGCCGCAGACGAAGGCGTGGACGCGCTCGGAGACGCCGTCCGGGGCGTAGAACTCGACGGGCCGGAACACGCCGAAGGTGGCGGAGGCGATCGCGTTGCCCTCCGGCTCGGCGCAGGCCACCGCCAGGGCGAGCTGGTCGATGCCGTAGGGGCGGCGCGTTTGGGCGATGGTCTGCTGGCACCAGGCGACCACGGCGTCCGCGATGGCGGCGCGGTCCTGCGGGCTGTGCAGCCCGGCCTCGGCGAGCCACTCCCCGTTGCGCAGTCCGGTGCCGGCGCGGATGGACGCCTCCACCTGCTCCCGCAGCGACTCGGAGCGGAAGCGATCGAGCAGCTTCGCGAGCATGACGCCTCCCCCCGCCGAACGCCGCGGGGCGACCCCCTACGGGGAAGCCCTACCCGCGGATCATCGGCAGCGACGCCGCGGCGCGCAGGGGTCTGACGGGGCGGCCGTAGACTGTCCGCCATGGAACGCGCGCGCTTCCGGCGGCTGGTGCAGCGGGCGCTCGCCTCGCTGCCGCCGGAGGTGCACCGGGCGCTCGACAACGTGGCGCTGGTGATCGAGCGGGAGCCGGGGGCCGCCGAGCTGCGCGCGTCCGGGCTGGGGCCGCGGGACACGCTCTACGGGCTGTACGTGGGGACGCCGCTCACGGAGCGCAGCGGCGGCGGATCGCTGCTCCCCGACCGCATTGTGATCTTCCAGGGGCCGCTGGAGCGGACGGTGCACCCGCGCGACATTCCGGCCGAGGTGGCGCGCACGGTTCGACACGAACTGGCGCACTACTTCGGGATCGAGGAGTCGCGCATGGCGGAGCTCGGCCTGGACTGACCTCGATTGACTGGTTGGGGGGCAGCCGTCGGGCGGTGTGCGCGCTCAGAAGCCCCAGCCGGCGAGGCGGAGCGCGGCCGAGATCAGCAGCGCGGCGACGTACGCGTAGCCGACGACGCGTATCCGCCGGCCGATGCGGCCGAGGCGCGACTCCGGCCGGCGCGGCTGGTAGAGGAAGGCGACGCCCAGCCCGACGACACCGGCGAGGACCAGGAGGACCAGCAGCTTCCCCACTCGGCCCATCGTACGGCGGCGACGGGCAGGGCGCTGCGACGGGCGTGT
>CAMDBZ010000199.1 GCA_945889565.1 Thermoflexus hugenholtzii JAD2
GCGCACAAACGCCTCCACCTCGTCGAGGCGCGCCGCAGCCGCCGCCGCGCGGCGCAGCGGCCGCGCCAGCCGCGCGCGCAGCAATCGCACGCCCAACGGCGTGAGCGTGCGGTCGATCGTGTCGACGAGCGACGCCTCGCCCGCGCGCCCGCCCCCGAACAGCTCCAGCGTGCGCCGCATCTGCGGGTCGAGGTACAGGTGCTCCGCGGCGCGCACCGCGCGCGGCGGCCGCAGGTGCGCGAGCGCCGCCGGCCAGCTCTCCTCGAGGTACGCGAGCAACGCCCCCGCCGCCCCCACCGCCGCGTCCAGCCCCTCGAGCCCGTACCCGGCCAGGCTCGCCACCCCGAAGTGCGCCGCCAGCCGCTCCGCGCCGCGCTGCGGCGCGAACTCCGCCGCCGGCCGCGCCGTCAGCCGCACGCCGGGCGGCGCCTCCGGCGTGCCCCCCGCTGGCAGCCCCTGCGGGACCAGCGCCTCGTGCGCGCCCAGCCGCGCCCACGCCCCCACCAGCTCCGCCTCCGCGACGAGCGTGCACTCGAGCTCCCCCGTGGTCACGTCGCACGCCGCAAGCCCCCAGCGCGCGCCCGCCGCCCCGGCGCCGCCCACGCCGTCCGGCGCGAGCGCGACGAGCCAGTTGTGCGCGTCCGCCGCCAGCAGCGACCCCGCGTCGACCGTGCCCGGCGTCACCACGCGCACCACGCGCCGCTCGATGAGCCCGCGCCCCGGCGCGCTCGTCTGCTCGACGCCAATCGGCTCGACGATCGCCACGCGCTGGCCCGCCGCGACCAGCCGGTCGAGGTGGCGCTCCAGCGCATGGTGCGGCACGCCCGCGAGCGGCACGCGCCCCTCGTCGCCGCCCATCGGCCGCGACGTGAGCGCGACGCCGAGCAGCCCGGCAACCAGCCGCGCGTCGTCGTCGAAGGACTCGTAGAAGTCGCCCATGCGAAACAGCAAGATCGCGTCGGCGTGCTGGCGCTTCAGCGCCAGATACTGCGCACGCGCCGGCGAGCTGCGCGGCGGGCGCGCAGCCGTGTCCGATGGCGGCGTCACGGCCGGGGTGACGCTCGGGTCGGCTCCACGCTCGGCGTCGCTCAACGTGCGCTCGCGGTCTCTGGGGAGACGCTCCGAGTGTACAACCGCCGCCCGCATCGGCACGTCACCGCACCGCACTGCATCGCACCGCACCGAGGCGGCAGCGCCGGCGGGCGGGCGGCCTGCCGGCTACCGCCCGGCGAGCGGCGGCGCGCCGCCCTGCCCGGCCTCCGGCCGCGCGTAGCTCGTGCCCTGGAACGTCAGCGGCATCACGCCCGCCGCCGCGGGCACGCCCGGCGGCCGCGCCGGCAGCGCGCGCGGCTGCGCGACCCCGGCCGGGGCCGCCTCGCGCACGATCCCGCGCGGCGCGAGCTCCGCGCACGCCCCGCAGCGGATGCACGCCGCGTCGTCGATGCGATACCCAGCCGCGCCGTCCATGCCCTCACTGGGCACGTCCTGCAGCACGGCCTCCGTCGGGCAGATCGCCGCCGCGTCCGCCAGCCGCGGGTCGGACTGGTCCGCGACGCGGAAGCGCACCAGCCCCGCGCAGCGCAGCGCTTCGCAGCGCCCATCGCGCACGTGCGCCTCATACTCCGCCGCGAAGAAGCGCAACGTGTTGCGCATGATCGTCGGGCTCGCCTGCCCGTGCACGCAGTTCGAGTACTGCAGCGACCCGCCCAGCAGCTCGAGGTTATGGCGATCGCCCGCGCGGCCCCCGCCGCGGCCGATGCGCTCGAAGATCTCCGTCATCCGCTGGTTACCGTGGTGGCACGTCGTGCAGCGCCCGCACGACTCCTCCTCCAGGAACTGCGCGAACAGCGCGTTCAGGTCGATCGAGCACGCCCCCGCACCCACGAACACCACCCCGCCCGCGCCCACCAGCGCGCCGTGCCGCGCGAACGGCGCGCGCTCCAGCGCCAGCTCGTCCAGCAGCGACCCCGGCAGGTACCCCGCCAGCGGGCCGCCCGCCTGGATCGCCTTCAGCGGCCCGCCGCCCAGCACGCCCCCGCACGCCGCCAGCGCGTCGCGCAGCGGCACGCCGAACGGCACCTCCATCACGCCCGCGCGCGGGATATCCCCGGAGAACGAGAAGATCTTGGTGCCCACGTCCGCCGCGGTGCCCAGCTCCCGGAACCACTCCGCGCCGTGGCGCAGGATCAGCGGCACGTTCGCATAGGTCTCCACGTTGTTCACGTTGGACGGCTTCATGAACACGCCCGCGTTCGCCGGGAACGGGGGCTTCACGCGCGGCATCCCGCGCCCGTCCTGCACCGACGCGATCAGCCCGGTCTCCTCGCCGCACACGTACGCGCCCGCCCCCCGCACCACCTCGAGCGTGCACGCGAACTCGCGACCGAGGATGCCGTCGCCGCACAGCCCCGCCGCCACCGCCTGCGCGATCGCCTGCTGCATGCGCGCGATCGCCAGCGGGTACTCGTTGCGGATGTACACAAAGCCGTGCCGCGCGCCCGTCGCGAACGCCGCAATCAGCATGCCCTCGACGATCGCGTGCGGGTCGCCCTCCAGTAGCACGCGGTTCACCCACGCGCCCGGGTCACCCTCGTCCGCGTTGCACACGAGGTAGCGCTCCTCCACCGGCGCCCCCCCGAGAAAGTTCCACTTCACGCCCGCGGGAAACGCCGCGCCACCACGCCCCGTCAGCCCCGCGTCGATCACCAGCTGGCGCAGCGCCTCCGGCGTCTGGTGCCGCTCCACCGTGCGCGACAGCGCCGTGTAGCCACCCGTCGCGACGTAGTGCGCGAGCGACTCCGGGTCCGTCACGCCGACGCGCGCGAGCAGCCGCCGCTCCCGCTCGAGCGCCAGGAACGGGTGCTCGCGCAGCGGCGGGATGCCCGGCCGCGACCCGGCGAGCACGCCGATCGCCAGCGCCGCCGCCGCGCCCATGCGCCCGCTCGCCTCGTCGAGCAGCGCCTCGACGCCGTCCGCCGTCACCGGGCCGTAGAGCACGCGCGTGCCGTCCGGCCAGCAGAGCGTCGCGAGCGGCTGCAGCCACTGCAGCCCGTACCCCGCCACCCGCCCGAGGTCCACCGCGAGCCCGCGCGCCGCGATCGCGCGCTCGAGCGCCGCGCGCGTCGCGCCGACGTCCGCCGCCAGCGCCGACGTGTCGATCGCCAGGTCGATGCGCGGGCGCGGCGGCCGCTCCCACGCCGCCCACTCGGCGGCGGCGCGCTCCTGCAGCGCGACGAACGGTTCAGCCATCACGCCCTGCTTCCGTGGCGGCCGCGCCGTCGCCCGTCCCCCCATCGCGGAGCGCGCGCGCCAGGCGCACGGCGCTCGCCGCCGTCAGCCGCCCGACCACGCGCTCGTTCACCCACACCTGCGGCGCCTGCTCGCACGTGCCGTTGCACTGCCCCACCACCA
>CAMDBZ010000200.1 GCA_945889565.1 Thermoflexus hugenholtzii JAD2
GCGCTGGCGGCAACGGCTCGCGCAGCGTGCTGCCTGGCGCGCGCGCGCGGGCGGGCTCGCAGGCGCCGCGACTGCGGCCGCGCTCGTGCTGCTCGTCGTGGCGCGCGCCACCCTCGCTCCGCCCGCCACACCGCCGCCGTACCTCGCGACGCCCGCGCTCGTAGGCGTGCTCACCGCGCCCATGCCCACCACGCCCGGTGAGTCCGCCGCGTCGCCGGACGAGCTCGCGGCGCGGCGGGCGGCGGAACCGCCGCCCCAGCTCTCGCGCGCGTTCGCCGAGCCCGCCGCCCCGGCGGCAGCCGCCCCGCCCGTTGCGCCAACCGTGCCACCCGACGCGACGGCGCTGCCACACGCGCTGGCCGCCTCCCTGGCCCCACCCCCGCCCGCTTTCTCCGGCTCCGCAGCCGTCAGCTCCAGCGCCGTGCTCGCGTCGGCCAGCGTCGCAGCCGCCGTGCCCGCCGGCGTCGCCGCCACCGGCGCCGCCGTGTTCGCCGTCGGCGACTCAGTGATGCTCGGCGCCGCGCAGGCGCTCGCGCGCGCATTCGGGTCGATCGACCTCGACGCTGCGGCCGGGCGCGACGCCCGCTCGCTAGTCGCGATCGTGCGCCAGCGCCGCGACAGCGGCACGCTGCTGGCGCTCGTGATCGCGCACACCGGCGACAACGGGCTGCTCACGCGCGCCCAGATCGACGAGCTGCTGCAGGCGACCGCTGGCGCCTCGCTCGTGCTGCTCGTCAACCTGCGCGTGCCGCAGCCGTGGGAGCGCCCGAACAACGCGCTGCTCGCCGACGCGCTCCTGCGCCACGACCATGCGCGCCTCGTCGACTGGCACGGCGCGAGCGCGGACCAGCCGGACTGGTTCTGGTCCGACGGCATGCATCTGCGCCCCGCCGGCGCCGACGCCTTCGCCGCGCTCATCCGCTCGGCGGCCGGGCTCCCGCCGCCGTAGCCCGCGGACCTGCGCACGAGTCGGCGCCGCGGTCAGGCGACCGCGTTCGCCGCGCGCAGCGCCGCGATCTCCGCGTCGCTGAAGCCGTGCTCGCGCAGCACCTCGTCCGTGTGCGCGCCCAGCGCCGGCGAGCTCGTCGCCGTGCCAGTCGGCGTGCGCGACATCTCGACGACCGCGCCGGGCATCCGCTCCGGCCCCGTGAGCGGGTGGTCGAGCTCCAGCATGTAGCCCATCGCCTGCACCTGCGGGTCGTCCGCCATCTCCTCCGGCAGGTTGACCTTGGAGGCCGGTGCACCCTCCTTGTCGAACAACGCCACCCACTCGTCCATCGTCTTCGTCAGCATCGTCGCGCGGATGCGCTCGAACATGCGCTCGACGACCGCCTCGTTCGCCGGGTCGAGCGCGTTGAACTCGGGGTCGCGCGTCGGGTCGTCCTCCACGCCCAGCACGCGGCGCATCTGGTCGCGGTTCGCCGGCGTCAGCGAGCCGAGGATGATCGCGCCGTCCTGCACGTTGTACCCGCCGTAGTACAGCGCGAACGCGCGGCCCATCAGCTTGAACATGTCGCCCTTCGCGTCCAGCTGCTCCGCGTACGACGCGCCGCGCGCGCGTGCCGCGCGCACCCGTTCGAGCATCGGCTCGAGCATCAGCACGTCGAACACCGGCAGCTTGCCGACGCTCGACCCCTGCATCGCGAGCGCCGCCTGCAGCAGCGACGACGCGATGTACTGCCCCTCGCCCGTGCGCTCGCGATGAAAGAGCGCCGCGCAAACGCCCATCGCGGAGCCAAGCCCGGCCATGTAGTCGCCCGGCGCCGTCGCCGTGATCAGCTTCGGCGCGCCGAACTCGTCGATCTTCGCGTCGCCAGCCATCAGCCCTGAGTACGCCTGCGCCACGATGTCCGAGCCCGATCGCTGCGCACTCGGCCCGCGCGCCCCGTAGCCCGTGTTCTCCAGGTAGATAAGGTCCGGGCGGCGCTCGCGCAGCGTGTCGTAGTCGACGTGTAGCCGCTGCGCCACGCCCGCGCGCGAGTTGATCAGGAACACGTCGAAGTCCGCGATCATGCGATGCACGGCCGCCTGCGCCTCGGGCCGTTGCAGGTCCATCACCAGGCTGCGCTTGCCACGGTTCAGCGAGTGGTACGCCTTGCTCTCGCCCGGCATGAACGCGCCCAGCACCCGCATGCCCTCGCCGCCGGGCGGCTCCACCTTCACCACGTCCGCGCCGAGGTCCGCGAGGTTCTGCCCGCAAAACGGACCGGCGACGATCTGCGTGACCTCGAACACTTTGATCCCTGCGAGCGGTCCAGGCATCGTCGCCCTCCTCGTCACCTGCACACCATGTGCCGCGCACGATAGCGAACGCGCGCGTCGCGCGCCCAGCCGCTATGCTCGACGTGCCGCCGTGTACCCGCGGGGGGCCCCCGGAGCGCCGTGCCTCATTCCACACGCTGGCTCGTCGCACTGGGCGCGCTCGTCGCCGCGCTGCTCGTCGGCAGCACACTCGTTGCGCTGCTCGCCGGTGGCGAACAGACGTTCGATGAAGGCACACCTGAGCGCGCCGTGCAGCAGTACCTGCGCGCCGCCGCCGATGGCGACGCCTCCGCCGCGCTCGCGCTGCTCACCACGCAGGCGCAGCAACGCTGCCCCGACCTGCGCAACGTCATCACGCGCGACAACCTCGAACTGCGCGCCACTCTCGAGCGCACCGAGCTGCGCGACGGGACGGCGGTGGTCCGTGTGCGCCTCTCGGAGCGCTACGGCGACCCGCCGTTCGGCGGCGGCGAGTCGTCGCAGACGGTGGTCTTCGAACTCACGCAGGCGGAGGGCGCGTGGCGCATCACGGAGCCCGGCTGGCCGTTCTACTGCGGCCAGTGGAGCCCGTTCGGCCCAGCCCCCGCCGTCCCGGCCGGCGCCCCGGCCACCGCCGCGCCCGCGAGCGCATCCGCGACTGCGGCCCCCGCGCGCTGACGCAACGGAGCCGCCGATGTTCGTCTTCGTCTTCGCGCTGGTGCCGTTCGTCGCCGTGGCTGCGCTCGTCGCGCTCATCGGCGTGACCGGTCGCGCCGCGGACGAGCCGGGCGAGACAGCCGACGGCACCAGCATCCGCCGGCTCTTCGTCTATGTGCTGGCGTTCGTCGCGTTCATCTTCGCCGTCGTCGGCATCGCGCTGCTGCTCGGCGGCGCGCTCGAGGCCGCCACGGGCGGCGCCGCCATCGCCGGCCGCGACACCGAGCTCGCGATTGCGCTTGCGTTCACCGTCGTCGGCCTGCCCGCGTGGCTCGCGCTCGCCTTCGCCGCGCAGCACGCGCTCGCCACCCACCCGCTCGATCGCCGCTCCATCGCGCGCCGCCTCTACCTGGACGCCGCGCGCGCCGTCGCCCTCACCGGCATCGCCATCAACGCCGCCGCCGCGCTCGGCGCGCTCGTCG
>CAMDBZ010000201.1 GCA_945889565.1 Thermoflexus hugenholtzii JAD2
CGCGCTGGTGGCGAGCGGCGGCGCATGAGCGCGGACCCCGCGCTGCTCGCGCGCCTGCGCGCCGTCGTGCGCGGCATCGAGGCGCGCGCGCCGCGCACGGCGTCGTGGGGTGCGCCCGCGGCCAGCGCTCCAACTGCGCGAGTGGCGGCGGGCGCGCCGTGGCTGGCGACGCGGGAGACAGCGGCGGGGCCGTGCGGCTACCGCGAGGTGCGCAGCGCGCTCGCGGCGCCGGCCGTCGACGGGGCGCTGCTTGCGCTGCTCGCGCCCGGCGAGCGGGTGTCGGCCGGCCCGCTGCTGTTCCTCGACATCGAGACGACGGGGCTCGGCGGGGCGGGCGCGATCGCGTTCGTCGTCGCCACGGCACGCATCGAGGCGGGCGCGTGCGTGCTGCGCCAGTACGTGGCGCGGACACCGGCCGAGGAGGCGGGCGTGCTGGAGGCGCTGTGCGCCGACGCGGCGGTCCACGAGCAGCCGACGCTGGTGACGTACAACGGCCGCACGTTCGACGCGCCGATGCTGGACGCGCGCGCAACGCTGCACCGCCGCCGCGCTGGCTTCGAGGCGCTGCCGCAGCTGGACCTGCTCGCCCCCGTGCGCACGATGTACCGCGGCATGCTGCCGTCGTGCCGGCTGCGCGACGTGGAGACGCACCTGCTGGGGCTGACGCGGCCGGACGACGACGCGAGCGGGGCGGAGGCGCCGCGCTGGTACTTCCAGTACCTGCGCTCCCGCGACGAGCGGGACGTGCGACCGGTGCTGGAGCACAACGAGCGCGACGTGCACTCGCTGGTGGTACTGCTCGCGCGGCTGGCCACGCTCGTGCGCGACGCCAGCGCGCCACCGACGGCGATCGACGCGCTCGCGCTCGGGCGGCTGTTCGCGCGGCGCGGCGAGCACGCGCGCGCGGAACTCGCGCTGGAGCGCGCGACCGCGCTACTTGCGCCGTCGTTCACGCGCGACGAGGCGCTGTGGCGGCTCGCGCGCGCGTACAAGCGCAGCGGCCGCCGCGACCGCGCCGAGCCGCTCTGGCGAGAGCTGGCGGAGCGGCGAGGGTCGCTGCCTGCGCACGTCGAGCTCGCGATCTACTACGAGCATCACGCGCGCGACGTCGGCCGGGCGTCCGCGGCGACGGAGCGCGCGCTCGGCATCGCGTCGGCGTTGGTGCACGGCGGCGCGCGCATCGACGCGCTCACGGTGCGGCGGGCGCGACTGCGGCGCAAGCATGCCGCGGCAACCGTCGACGTGTGAGCGCGGCTACCCGTCGGCGCGCGCTGCGGCCGGCGCGAGCTCAGGCGCGGGGGGCTGGGCGCGGATGGGGAGCTGCGGGCGCGACACGAACACCATCAGCAGCGAGCTGACGGCCGCGACCACGGCGAGGATGGTGAAGCCGACCTCGTACGAGCCGGTCGCGTCATAGATCGCGCCTGCGAGCACGGGTCCGATCACCATGCCCGTGGCGACGACGAGCGATGAGAGCCCCATGATCATCCCGTACGATGCGCGCCCGAAGTACTCGGCGCGCATCGACAGGATCACCGGGCCACGCACGCCCCACGCTAGGCCGTGCAGCACGGTGAAGCCGAGCACCATGAACGCCGAGCTCGCGAACGTCAGCAGCAGCAGCGCCGCGCCGTGCCCGAGCATGCAGATCCCGATCAGCAGCCGCGAGCTGAAGCGATCGCCGAGCCAGCCGCCGCTGAGTTGCCCGACGATCGTCATCACGGTGAGCGCCGAGATGAACAGCGCGGCCTCGCCCGACGAGTAGTCGAGCAGCTCCTTGACGTGCGCGACGAAGTGCACCTGCACCGCGGACACGACGAGCAGCGCCGCAGCGTGCGCCGCGGAGATGAGCCAGAAAGAGCGCGCGCGCAGCGCCTCGCGCGGGGTGAACGACACCTCGGGCGCTGCTGTCGCGACGGCGCCCGCGGGGGCGCCGTCCGCGGACGCGGCGGGCGGCGGCGCGGTGTCACCGTCGGGCAGCAGGCCGTAGGGCTCGGGCCGGTGGCGCACGAGCAGCGACGCGGGCAGCCCAACCGCCAGCACGATCACGCCCGAGATGATGGAGGTGCCGCGCCAGCCCACGGAGTCGAGCAGCGCCGCCATGCCGGGCTGCAGCAATCCACCGAACGCGACGCCGATCAGGCCGATGCCGACAGCCATCGTGCGGCGGCGCACGAACCAGTTGACGATCGCCGTCGTCACGGACAGGAAGCCCGCAAGCGCCGCGCCGATCGCCATGACGACGAACGTCACGTAGAACGTGGTGAGCGAGTTCATGCGCGCGAACGCGAAGAACCCGAAGCCAAAGATCAGCACGCCCGTCGCCATGACGATGCGTGGGCCGAAGCGGTCCAGCAACCAGCCCTGCAGCGGCCCGAGCAGCCCGTCCTCCACGCGCGCGAGCGAGAACGCGATCGACAGCCGCGTGCGGCTCCAGCCGAACTCCTCCTCGAGCTTGACGACGTAGAGGCCGAAGGGGTGGAAGAGCAGCGCGCCGACGAGCAGCTGGATGATGAAGCCGCCGACGACGATCCACCAGCCGTAGAAGATGCGGCGGCTCCGAAGCACCCGTGTCCCCCCGCTCCTAGTCGCGGGGGCAGCCTAGCAGCATCGGCGCCAGCGGGCACCAGCGTGCGGCGCACCGCGGACGGCGCGCGCCGAGGGCAGCGTCGCGGGGACGCGCGAGCCGCCGTCGCCGGCGGCTCGCCGCTGGTCAGCGCGGGCGCGGCCTAGCCGCGCGGCAGGCCGAGGCCGCGCGTGGCGATCACGTTGCGCTGGATCTCGTTGCTCCCGCCCATGATCGTGCGCGGGATCGAGTGCACGTAGAGCTGCGTGAACGACGACGCGAGCGGCGCGTGCTCGTCGGTGCGGTCCCAGACGTTGGAGTACAGGCCGAACACCTTCATCGCGGAGCGCGCAACCGTCTGCTCGAGCGTCGCGCCGAAGATCTTCGAGACGGACGACTCGTAGTTCGGCACGACGCCGTGCGACTGCATGGAGATGATGCGGAACGAGAAGTTGAACAGCACCTCGGACTCGATGTAGCGGTCCGTGAGCTCGGCGCGCGCGAGGCGCATGCGCTCATCGGTCTGGCGTGCGCCGCGCTCGCTGCGGGTGTAGTCCAGCAGCTCCCGCAGGTGCGCGCGCACTTCCTCGGCGCCCGCGATGTTCGAGCGCTCGAAGTCGAGCAGCGTCATCGCGACGTACCAGCCGCGGTTCGGCTCGCCGAGCACCTGCGAGGCGGGCACGCGCACGTCCTCGAAGAACGTCTCGTTGAGGTCGTGCTGCCAGCCGGCGGAGATGAGCGGGCGCACGGAGACGCCCGGGCTGTGGATGTCAAACAGCAGCATCGAGATGCCGCGGTGCTTCGGCGCG
>CAMDBZ010000202.1 GCA_945889565.1 Thermoflexus hugenholtzii JAD2
GCTCGCGCGGGCGATCGCTTCGTGCGGAGTGGCCCCCGCGAGGCGGCGGTCGGCGTACCAGAACAGCTCGCGCAGGATCGCCGTGAGCGGCACCACCACGACGAGCCCGATGAAGCCGAACGCCGCGCCACCGACGACGAGCAGCAGGATGATCATGCCCGGATGGATGGCCACGGCCTGCCCCTGCACGCGCGGCACCAGGAAGTTGTTCTCCAGCTGCTGCACCACGATGTAGACCAGCAGCACCGGGACCAGCAGGTCCGGCGCGGTGCTGGCGACGATGATCAGCGCGGGAATGCCCCCGAGCCACGGCCCGATGATCGGCACGAGCTCGGTGACGCCTGCCCACACGCCGAGCGCGAGCGACAGCTGTACGTCCATCAGCGTGAGCGCCGTCCCCACCGCGACGCCGACGATCACCCCGAGCAGCAGCTGCCCGCGGATGTAGCGGCCGAGCAGCCGATCGGCGAGCGCGAGCACGTTCGTCACGTCATCGCGCAGCGCGGGCGGGACGCCGGCCATCATGTTGCGCCCCGCGGTGTAGCGGTCGCGTAGCGCGTAGAACATCCAGAACGGCACCACGAGGAAGCCGAACAGCATCGTGATTGTGCCCGTGAGCAGCGCCACCGAGCGCTGTGCGGCCGCCGTGAGCGTGTCCGCCGCGGCGTTCGCGACGTCGTCGGTGTAGCCGTCGATGCGCTGCTGCGCTTCAGGGGGGACGCGGTCGTGGTAGGCGCGCAGCCAGTCGTTCACCTCGAGTCGCGCGGCGTCGATGCGGTCGGGCAACGTCTCGACGAACTGCGCGATCTGATCTGCGAGCACCGGCGCGATCAGGTAGCCGGAGAGGAACAGCGCGGCTCCGAACGCGACGTAGATGAGCAGCACCGCGACGCCTCGCCGCACGAGGGCCAGGCGCGGCGACCGCAGCGGGACGATCCGCGCCACGCGATCGACGAGCGGCAGCAGCGTGTAGGCGAGGATCGCGCCCACTGCGAACGGCAGCAGCGCCCCGCGCGCGCCCCACATGAGGTACAGCACGAGCGCCGAGGCGCCCGTCCACAGCACGACTCGCCAGCGCTCGCGTGTCACCGCCGCCCTCGCGCCGCTCTGGCGGCCGTCCAACGGGGGCGTGCGGAGGTTGCATTGACAGGGTGCCCGGCGGCGCCCACGATCACGCCATGCCCCTCTCCTTGGATGCGCTGGAGCGCCGCGTCGCCGGCAGCGGGCACCGTATCACCGCGCCGCGTCGCACGCTGCTCGGCTCCATGCAGCAGCTGGGCGACCACTTCACCGCCGAGGAGCTGGCGGCGGCCGCGCCCAGCGTCGGCCGCGCGACGGTGTTCCGCACGCTACGGCTGCTGCAGGAAATCGGCACCGTCTGCCAGGTGATCCTCGACGACGGGACGCTCGAGTACCGCCTCGCCAGCGGCGGGCACCATCACCACGTGGTCTGCTCCGCATGCGGCGCCGTCGACGATTTCGCGAACGCGGACATCGAGGCGCTGCTCGGGGCGCTCGCCAGCCTGACCGGCTTCACTATCGAGGCGCACCGCCTGGAGCTGTACGGCCGCTGCGCGCGCTGTACCGCGCCGCTGGCTGCGACGGAGACCACCGCCTCGTAGGGCCGCCGCGTCCGCCGCGCCGCGTGAAGCGTGACCTGATTGACACGATGTCTCAGTTACGCTACACATGCACCAGCGATGCCGAAGATACTCCGTCTCACTTTCCCCTCGGCGCTGCTCGCGGCGCTCACGCTTGGCGCTGCGCTGACGGCCTGCGGTGGCGATGACGACGCCGGCGACAACCGGCTCAGGGTCGTGGCGTCGACGGGCATCCTCGCGGACCTCGCGCGTGCGGTCGCGGGCGACGACGCGGCGGTCAGCGCGCTGATCCCCGCCGGCGTCGACCCGCACGCCTACGAGCCCTCGCCTGACGTCGCGCGCCGCGTCGCGCGGGCCGACGTGCTGCTGCTCAACGGCTACGGCCTGGAGGGGCGCATGCTCGACCTCATCGTCGAGCATCGCGCGGACACGGCCGTCGTCGTCGTGGCCGCCGCGGGCCTCGAGCCACGCGCCGGTGATGCCCATGCAGACGACGGCGACCACGCGACCGCCGCCGAACAGCAGCGCGGCGTCGATGCCGCCGCGTTCGCCGAGGGCGATCCGCACTTCTGGCTCGCCGTGCCGAATGCGCGCCACTACGTGGAGCGCATTCGTGACGCGCTCACCGCCGCGGACCCGCCGCGCGCTGCCGGCTACCGCGAGCGCGCGGCAGCGTACCTCGAGCAGCTGACCGCGGTTGACGCCGAGCTGCGCGTGGTGGTCGCGGCGATCCCGGAGCAGCGCCGCAAGCTCGTCGTGTTCCACGATGCGTTCGGCTATTTCGCGGACGCGTACGGGCTGCAGCTGGTCGCCGCGGCGCTGCCCGGTGGCGCGAATCAACAGCCGAGCGCCGGCGCCGTCGCCGCGCTCGTGCGCACCGTCCGCCGCGAGGGCGTCCCGGTGGTGTACACCGAGCCGCAGTTCTCGTCGCCCGTGCTGGAGGCCGTGGCGCGCGAGGCCGGCGTGCGCGTGCGCACGTTGTACAGCGACACGTTCGCGGGCGCTGTCGATAGCTACGTGGCGCTCATGCGCGCGAACGCGCGGGCGCTGGCGGAGGGGCTCGGCGAGGGGTAGCGTGCGCGCACGCGATGGCTGCGCGGCGAATAGGGGAGCGAGCCATGATCGAGCCGCCGCGCGAGCACGCGGCACCGCGCGAGGTGCTGGCGCCCGCGCACCCGCATCGCGCCTACGCGCTCGAGGTGCGCGACTTGTGGGCGGGCTATCCCGGTCAGCCCCCGGCGATCGAAGGCGTGACGCTCGGCGTGCCTGAAGGCGAGCTCGTCGGCCTGATCGGGCCGAACGGTGCGGGCAAGTCCACGCTGTTCAAGGCGATCCTCGGCCTCGTCACCCCGCTACGTGGCGAGGTGCGCGTGTTCGGCGAGCCGATCGCGCGCGCGCGCGACGACGTCGCGTACATGCCGCAGGTCGAGGAGGTCGACTGGGACTTCCCGGTGAGCGTGCTCGACGTGGTGCTTACGGGCCGCCGGCGGCGGCTGCTGCCGTTCCGCGGCTGGTCCGCGGCCGACCGCGCGGCGGCGTGGGAGGCGCTGGAGCGCGTGCACCTCACGCCGTACGCCGGGCGTCAGGCAGGACAGCTGTCCGGTGGCCAGCGCCGACGCGTGCTGCTGGCGCGCACGATCGCGCGCGGCTCGCGGCTGCTCCTGCTCGACGAGCCGTTCGCGGGGCTTGACGCCGCAGTGCAGCACGACCTGGTCGCGATCCTCGACTCGCTCGCGCACGAGGGGCGCAGCATCCTCGT
>CAMDBZ010000203.1 GCA_945889565.1 Thermoflexus hugenholtzii JAD2
CTAGTGTCGCCGCTGCGACGCTCAGCGTCTCGCGCCGCGTCGAGCGCGGCTTGCAGCGCGTCCGTCACCTCGCCGCACCATGTCGCCGGGGAGGGCGCAGCGCGCACCACCTCCTCCACGAGCGCGATGCTCGGCTCGATGGTGCAGCGCGGCGGATCGCCCGGCGCGTCCTGCACGTACGCCGCCCACGCGATGCCGGCGCGGCCCGCGTCGTGCACCGCGATCACCGTCCGTCCGGGCGCCTGCCCCGGCAGGTGCAGCGCGGCGTCCGCCTCCAGCCGCCCGACGCCCGCCAGCGGCACGTCGAGCGCGAGCGCGAGTCCCTGCGCGGTGGCGAGTCCCGTGCGCAGCGCGCCGTACTGGCCGGGGCCGGTGACCACGGCGATCGATGCGATCTCCGTGCGCGCTACGCCCGCCTCGACGAGCAGCGCATCGAGATGCGCCAGCAGTTCGCGCGACATCGTGCTCTCGACGTGCCACGCGTGCTGCGCAATCACCTCGTCGCCGCGCAGCAGCGCGAGCGAGGCGGCGTCGCCAGCGGTGTCGATGCCGAGGTCGATGAGGTCGATGCGGTCGATGCGGTCGATGCGCAGGTCAGCCACGCGCGCCGAGCCCGTCCAGCACGCGCTCGTAGCGCGCGCCACTGGCGACGATGGTGATGCGGCGCTCCTTCGGTTTGCCCTCAACGGGGTCGATGACGATCAGCAGGTGCTCCGCGGGCAACGCCTCCAGGCCGCGCTCCGGCCACTCCACCAGCAGCACGCCGTCGCGCGCCTCGTCCTCCAGGTGCAGGTCCTCGACGTCGTCCGCGCTGGTGAGGCGGTAGAGGTCGGAGTGGTACAGCCGCGTCGCGCCCTCGTGTCGGACGCACAGCACGAACGTCGGACTGCTGACGGTGCTCTCGACCTTCAGCCCCGCGCCGATGCCCTGCGCGAGCGCGGTCTTGCCGGCGCCCAGTGGCCCCTGCAACAGCACGACGTCGCCCGGTCGCAGCAGCCGCGCGAGCCGACGCCCGAGCGCGCGCGTCTGCGCGACCCCCGTGCTCGTCAGTCGTGTGCGGTTCGCCGTACTCATGCTCGTCCTGTGTGCCCATCTCCACGATGCCGGGTCTGATCCCAGCCGCGCTGCGGCGGCTCGTACACCGCGCCGTCCTCGGCCCACGCGATCACCTCGCCCGGGTGCTCCGCGACGACGCGACCGATCAGCGTGACCGGCAGGTCGACCGTTTCAAGCCCGATCAGAGTGTCGCGCTCGCCCGTGAGCAGCAACTCGAAGTCCTCGCCGCCGCCGAGGGCGAGGTCGAGCGCGGCCTGCGCGCCCAGCAGCGCCGCCGCCGCCGGGTGCACCGGCACCTGCGCCAGCGCGACCTCGATGCCAACGTGCGAGCGCTCCGCGAGGTGCCCGAGGTCCTGCAACAGCCCGTCGGAGCAGTCGATCCCGCAGCGCACGTCCTGCGCGACGGCGGCGCGCCCGAGCGCCACGCGCGCCACCGGTCGTCGGTGCGCCCGTACGAGCTCCGCCGCGCCCGCTTCGTCGCCACGCCCCGCGTCGATCAGCGCGAGGCCCGCGGCGGCTGCGCCGATCGTCCCCGAGACGGCGACGCGGTCGCCGACGCGCGCGCCACCACGGCGCAGCAGCGCGGGAATGTCGTCCGCCGTCCGCCGCGCGCGCCCGTAGGCTGCGATCGAGAGGCCGGTGGTCGTGGCGCGCACGATGTCGCCGCCCGCGACGCGCACGCCGTGTGCGTGACAGCCCTCGGCGATGCCGCGCGCGAGGCCGTCGATGTCCTCGACGGTGGCGTCCGGGCCGAGCAGCGTCGCGATGAGCAGGTACTGCGGCTCGGCGCCCATCGCCGCGAGGTCGGAGACGTTCGCCGCGACGGCGCGCCAGCCGACGTCGGCCATGCTCATGGTGTCGCGACGGAAGTGCGTGCCCTCGACAAGCGCGTCGATGGTGGCGACGGCCAAATCCCCACCATGCGTGCCGTCGCTCGTCGTCCACGCCGCCGCGTCGTCGCCGGGCGGCACGACTATGTCGCGCGCGGCGGCATCGCCCAGCAGCGCGACGATGCGATCGATGAGCGCGAATTCACCGAGGTCGTTCAGGCGCGAGTCCTCGGGACGCATCGCTGTTCTTCCGGCTAGGACTCGGCGGTGACGTCCGGGCCTTCGGCAAGGTCGACGCGCGCGACGGAGGCGACCATGTCGTCGTCGTCCACGTTCATCACCTGCACGCCCTGCGTCCCGCGTCCCTGCTGGCTGATCGAGCCGGCCGAGGTACGCATGACGATGCCGTTCTTCGACACGACGACCAGCTCATGGTCCGCGCTCACGGCGCGCGCCACGGTCAGCGGGCCGCTCCGCGAGGTGACGCGGAACGTCAGCACGCCGTTGCCGCCGCGCCCCTTGCTCGGGTACTCCTCGATCGGCGTGCGCTTGCCGACGCCGCGCTCGGAGACGACGAGGAGGTCTTCGCCATCCTCGTCAATCACCATCGCGATCACCTTCGCGTTGCCGCGCAGCTTGATGCCGCGCACACCACCCGAGGCGCGCGACGCGACACGCAGGTCGCCGACGTTGAAGCGCATCGCCTGGCCGTCGCTGCTCACGATCACCGCGTCGTTCGCCTCGCGCGCCGGGCGCGCCTCGACGAGTCCGTCGCCGTCATCGAGGCGCATCGCGATCAGGCCCGCCTTGCGCACCGACTCGAACTGGTCGAGCGGCGTGCGCTTCACGATGCCCTGCTCCGTCGCGAGGATCATCGAGTCCTTCGTGAAGTCCTGCACCACGACGACCGCAGTCACACGATCCTCCTGCGCCATCTCCACGAGGTTCACCACGGGAATGCCGCGCGCCTGTCGCGATCCCTCGGGCACCTCGAAGCCGCGCACTGAGTAGACCTTGCCCTGCGCGGTGAAGAGCAGCAGCGTGTCATGGGTGTCGCAGACCTGCAGGTGACGCACGGCGTCTTCCTCGCGGATCGTCTGGCCCATCACGCCACGCCCACCGCGGCGCTGCACGCGGTACTCGGTCAGCGGGACGCGCTTGATGTAGCCGCGATCCGACACCGTGACCACGACCTGCGCGTGCGCGACCAGGTCCTCGTCGGAGATGTCCTCGACCGCGCCGGGAAACACCTGCGTGCGGCGCGCGTCGCCGTACTTCGTCTTCAAGTCGGTGCAGTCGTCCTTGATCAGCGCGTCGATCTTCTCGGGGTGCGCGAGCAGGTCGACGAGGTATGCGATGAACGTCATCAACTCGCCATACTCGTCGAGGATGCGCGCC
>CAMDBZ010000204.1 GCA_945889565.1 Thermoflexus hugenholtzii JAD2
CCTGCGACGCCGCTCCCGAGGACGCCACCGCGCAGTACCACCTCGGGAACGCGCTGCGCGTCACGGCCGGACCGCTGGCAGCGGCGGAACACTACACGCGCGCGCTGGCCATCGACCCCGGCTATGCGCAGGGCCACAACGGCCTCGGCAACGTGCTGCGGCAGCTCGGCGATCTTGACGGCGCGGCGGCTTCGTACCTCCAGGCGATCGAGCTGGCGCCGACGCTGCCCGACCCGCACCACAACCTCGCGATGATCCTCGAGGCGCGGGGTGAGCTCTCGGCCGCGGTGGCGGCGGTGTCGCGCGCGTACGCGCTTGGGCTGCGCACGCCGGAGCTGTTCAACAATCGCGGGTCGTTGCTGATGAAGCTGGGGCGCATCGACGAAGCGGAGCAGGCGCTGCGGCAGGCGATCGCGCTGCGACCGCAGTTCGCGGCGGCGCACTCCAACCTGCTGCTGTGCCTGCACTACCGTCCGTACGACCACGCCGCGACGTTCGAGGAGCACCGAGCGTGGCAGGAGCGCCAGGCGGCGGTCGTGCCGGCGTTGCCACCGCGTGCGCTCGCTGACGACCCTGGCCGGCGGTTGCGCATCGGGTACGTGACGCCGGACCTCGGCGGGCATCCCGTCGGCTCGTTCATCCGGCCGCTGCTCGAAGCGCACGACCGCTCGTGCTTCGACGTCACGTGCTACATCGACAGCGGGCATGCCGCGGCGTGCGCAGACTGGCTGCGCGCGCTCCCTGACCGGTGGCGCGACGTGAACGGGCTCGCCGACGAGGCGGTGGCGCAGCTGGTGCGCGAGGACGCCATCGACATCCTGGTCGACCTCGCGGGCCACACCGCGCACCATCGGCTGCTCGCGTTCGCGCGACGCCCGGCGCCCGTGCAGGTCACCTACTGCGGGTATCCCGACACGACGGGCATGGACGCGATTGACTATCGCATCAGCGACGAGCGGGCGGACCCCGCGGGCATGACGGAGGCGTACCACAGCGAGACGCTCGTGCGGCTGCCCGGACCGTTCCTCTGCTACCAGCCGCCCACCAACGCGCCGGCGCCCGCAGCGCGGCCCTTCCTAGCGGGGGCGCCGTTCACGTTTGGCTCCTTCGCGCACCTCCCCAAGATCAACGCGGCGGTGGTCGCCCTCTGGTCCGGACTGCTGCAGGCCGTGCCGGGGTCGCGGATGCTCATCAAGGCGCTCGCGCTCGTGGAGGACGACGCGCGGCAGACGTTGCGGGACACGTTCGCCGCGCATGGCGTCGGTGCGGAGCGCGTCGAGCTCGTCGGGTGGACGGCGACACACGCGGAGCACATGGCGCTGTACGCGGGCATCGATGTGGTGCTCGACACGTTCCCGTACGCCGGCGCGACCACCACGTGCGAGGCGCTGTGGATGGGCGTGCCGGTGGTCACGCTGGCGGGGCGCACGCATGTGGCACGCGTCGGCGTGAGCTTGCTCAACGCGGTCGGGCTCGACGAGCTGGTGGCGGACACGCCTGAGCAGTACGTGGCGATCGCCGTCGCACTTGCAAACGACCACGACGGCCTCGGCGCGCTCTGTGCGGGCCTGCGAGACCGCATGGCCGCCTCGCCGCTGTGCGACGGCGCGCGGCTGGCGGGCGAGGTCGAGGACGCGTACCGAGGCATGTGGCGGGCAGCCGTGGAGCAAGCAGAACAGACAAAGGTGGTGGCGCGATGAGCGACGGCGAACGCATTCGCGGCGTACTGCGCGACCACATCCAGCAGTATTTTCGCTCAGAGGCGTGGAGCGCGGCGGCGGACGCCCCCGCCGGCACCGTACCGCTGATGATCCCACCGTACGGCGCCGCAGAGGTATGGGAGGCGCTCGAGTCGCTGCTCGACGGCCAGGTCACGATGGGCGGCAAAGTGGCCCGCTTCGAGCAGGATTTCGCCGCGTACATCGGCGTGCGGCACGCGGTCATGGTTAACTCGGGCTCGAGCGCCAACCTGCTCGCGCTGGCGGTGCTCGCGAGCCCCGAGCAGGCGGCGCCGCTGCGCCCCGGCGACGAGGTGATCACCCCGGCGGTGACATGGGCCACGACGGTCTGGCCAATCATCCAGCACGGCCTAGTACCGGTGCTCGTCGATGTGGACCGCGAGACTTTCAACATCGACGCTGCGCAGATCGAGGGCGCGATCACGCCGCGGACGCGCGCAATCCTGGTCGTGCACCTGCTCGGCCAGCCGTGTGCGATGGATGCGATCGTCGAGATCGCGCGTCGGCGCCAGCTGCACCTCATCGAGGATGCGTGCGAGGCGCACGGTGCGGAACATCGCGGGCGCCGCGTCGGCTCGTTCGGTGCGCTCGCGACGTTCTCGTTCTTCTTCAGCCATCACATCACCACGGTTGAGGGCGGCATGCTGGTCACGGACGACGACGCGCTCGCGAGCCGCGCGCGGGCGATGCGCGTCTTCGGCTGGTCGCGCGCGTACGACTCGCCCGGCGCGATCAGCGCTGCGCACCCCGAGATCGATCCGCGCTACCTGTTCCCGGCGATCGGCTACAACCTGCGTCCGACCGAGCTGCAGGGCGCCTTCGGCATCCACCAGCTGCCGCGGCTCGACGGCTACCTCGACGGGCGCCGCGCGAACGCCGCGTACTGGGCAGAGCGCATCGAGTCGCTGTCGCCGCACCTGCGCGTGCAGCGCGAGCCAGAGGCGGGGCGCCACGCCTGGTTCGGCTACCCGCTGACCGTGCTCCCGAACGACCGTTTCACGCGTGACCAGCTCGCGCGCTCGCTCGAGGCGCGGGGCATCGAGACGCGGCCGATCATGGCGGGCAACATCGCGGAACAGCCGGCGCTGCGGGACCACGTGCATCGCGTCCACGGTCCACTCACGAACGCGCGCTTCGTGCACCGGCAGGCGCTGTTCATCGGCAACCATCACGGCGTAGGCCAAGCCGAACGCGCGGCCGTCGTCGAAGCGATCGCAGAGTTCGTGCGGACCCGCGGCGCGAACGCGGCCTGAGGAGACGACATGCGCAAGCGCGCGCTGATCACCGGGATCACGGGGCAATGTGGCTCGTACCTTGCGGAGCTGCTGCTCGCGAAGGGCTATGAAGTGCACGGCCTCGTGCGCCGATCGAGCAACTTCCATACGGACCGCATCGACCACCTGCTGGCGGACATTCACGCGGCCGAGGTGCGCACGGTGCTGCACTACGGCGACATGCTCGACGCGGGCTCGCTGCGCCGGCTCGTTGACGAGGTGCAGCCGGACGAGGTGTACAACCTGGCGG
>CAMDBZ010000205.1 GCA_945889565.1 Thermoflexus hugenholtzii JAD2
CGCACGACCACGCCGTTCTTCACGTGCGCGCGCAGGATGCAGTCGTGCGTGTCGTTAGGCGCGCAGGTGAACGTGAACGTGGAGTCCGGTTGGTAGAGGTTGCGGTAGACCCTCTCCCACGAGCGGTCCGGGAACACCTTGAACGGGTCGCCGATCACGACGGGATCGGCGGCTTCGAGGTGCCACGGCTCGAAGGTCAGCGCCTCCGCCAGCGCCAGCCCCGCGCCGGCCGCCGCGGCTCGCTTCAGGAACGAACGACGGGAAACCGCAACCTGCGACGCCATGGGCCACCTCCGGCCTTGCTCGTGAACGCGTTCACATCCGGGAGCATTCAAGCGCGCAGGAGGTGCAGGCACCACGACCGAAGGTCACGGATCGCCCGGGACTAACGCGCCAGGAACAAGGACGCGGGGGCGAGCGGCCCGAGGTCGGTGCGTGCCGCGTTGCGCGCGCCTGCGCGGGCGGCATCGAGGCGAACGTGCCGACCATCACCCCGTGCTGCGTCAGCCGCGGACGGCCCCAGTGACCGCGAGCCCGAAGTCACCGCTCTGCGCCACACCGCAGCCACGCTGATGCTGCGCGCCGGTGTACACCCCAACACCGTGAGCGAGCGCCCATGTCACGCGACCATCGCCATCACGCTCGACACCTACAGCCACGTGGTGCCGGACATGCAGCGCGCTGCCGCCGCTAGGGTTCGGCGGCGATGTTCCTGGCAAGGACGCCGTCGAGACTCACCGCTCGCAGCATGCGACCGCCGTGCCGTCCCATGCGTTCGCGTGCCGCCAACTGCCGCCCGGGTGGGTGGCAATCCGGTGGCAACTGAGCACGGCCGCACCCAGACGGAGCCGCGCGGACTCCCGGAAATCCGGCTCGACACAAGCGGTTTCGTGGTGCCGAAGGTGGGACTCGAACCCACATGGGGTCGCCCCCAACGGTGTTTGAGACCGTCGCGTCTGCCATTCCGCCACTTCGGCCGTGGGCGGCACGCCGTGAGGGTCACGCCCGAGAGTGCAGTGGAGCGGAAGACGAGGGTCGAACTCGCGACCTCCTCCTTGGCAAGGAGGCGCTCTACCACTGAGCTACTTCCGCCCGCCACGCGAGTATAGGCGCGCCCCGCGCGGCCGAGCAACGATGCGCACCCTCACCGCGCGTCGACCCGCCACTCACCGCCCTGCCGCCGCCGCCGCCGGCGTCGCGAAGTCCGTCACCGTGCCCGCCACCAGCCCCGCCGCCAGCAGCGCTGCGCGCAGCTCCGCGAACGCCGCGTCCCCCGCCAGCTCCAGCCGCAACGTCACGCGCGCCACCCCCACCGGCAGCTCCGCCACCACCAGCTCGTGCAGCACCTCGATGATGTTCGCGCGCGCCGATGCCACCGCCTGCGTCACACGCGCGAGCTCGCCCGGCACGTTCGCCGCCGCGATCGTCACGCGCCGCCGCCGCCCCTCGCTCAGCAGCCCGCGCTCCACGATGCGGTCGAGCAGGTTCACGTCGATGTTGCCGCCCGACAGCACCACCACCGTGCGCCCGCGCGGCGCCGCCGCGCCCGCAAGCAACGCCGCCACGCCCAGCGCGCCCGCACCCTCCACGACCAGCCGCGTCCGCTCCAGCAGCAACACGACCGCCGCCGCGATCGCCTCCTCCGACACCGTCACCACGTCGTCGACGTACCGCTGTACGAGCCCGAGCGTGAGCGCCGACGGTCCCGCGACCGCCACTCCGTCCGCGATCGTGCGCGCCGCCGGCACCGCGCGCGCCTCGCCCGCACGCAGCGACTCGACGATGCCCGGCATCGCCGCCGTCTGCACGCCCACCACCCGCACCTGCGGCGCGCGCGACTTCACCGCGAGCGCCACCCCCGCCAGCAGCCCGCCGCCGCCCGCCGGCACCAGCACCGTCTCCAGCTCCGGCGCCTGCTCCAGCAGCTCCAGGCCCAGCGTCCCCTGCCCCGCCACCACCGCCGGGTCGTCGAACGGCGGCACGAACAGCTCGCCGCGCTCCGCCGCCAGCGCGCGCGCCCGCTCGATCGCCAGCGCAAGCGGCCCGTCCACCAGCTCCACGCTCGCGCCGTAGCCCGCCGTCGCCTCGCGCTTCGCGAGCGGCGCGTCCGCCGGCATCACCACCGTCGCGCGCAGCCCCCGCGCGCTCGCCGCCAGCGCCACCCCCTGCGCGTGGTTCCCCGCGCTCGCGGCCACCACGCCGCCGCCGCGCGCCACCCGCCCCGCCGCCTCTGCCACCGCGAGGAAGTTCGCCGCGCCCCGCAGCTTGAACGACCCCGTGCGCTGCAGGTTCTCGCACTTCAACAGCAGCGACCCACCGAAGCGCTCCGACAGCGAATGCGTCGGCCACATCGGCGTGCGCCGCACCAGCGACGCGATCCGCTCGCGCGCCGCCTCGACGTCTGCAAGTGTCACCGCGTCCGCCACGTTCGCCCCCATCCGTGCGACGCGGACACTACCGCGCCCCCCCATCTTCTCCCCCTCGCCCCGCCTTGCGGGGAGAGGGGGCCGGGGGGTGAGGGCGCCCCACCGCTACAATCCCCCCATGCCCGCCCCCACCACCGAGCTCGCCCCCACCCCCGCGCCCGCCACCGACGCACTCCTCGCCACCTTCCACCCCCTCCTCCGCGAGTGGTTCGCGCGACGCTTCGGCGCGCCCACCGATGCACAGCGCGCCGGCTGGCCCGCCATCCGCGCGGGCCGCGACACGCTGATCGCCGCGCCCACCGGCTCCGGCAAGACGCTCGCCGCCTTCCTCGCCGGCATCGACGACCTGCTGCGACGCGGCGAGGCGGGCACACTCACCGACACCACCGCGATCGTCTACGTCTCGCCGCTCAAGGCGCTGGGCAACGACATCCAGCGCAACCTCGAGGAGCCGCTCGCGGAGCTCGCGGCGCTCGCCGCCGAGCGCGACCTCGCGCTGCCCGCGCTGCGCGTGGCGGTGCGCACCGGCGACACGCCCGCCGCCGCGCGCGCCGCGATCGTGCGCCGCCCGCCGCACATCCTCATCACCACGCCCGAGTCGCTGTACCTGATGCTCACCGCCGCGCGCGGCCGCGCCACGCTCGCGCACGTGCGCACCGTGATCGTCGACGAGATTCACGCGCTCGCGCGCGACAAGCGCGGCAGCCACCTCGCGCTCTCGCTCGCGCGCCTCGACCACGTCGTCACCAGCGCCGGCGGCGCGCCCCCCGCGCGCGTCGGCCTGTCCGCGACGCAACGGCCCATCGACGAGATCGCAG
>CAMDBZ010000206.1 GCA_945889565.1 Thermoflexus hugenholtzii JAD2
CGTCCGCCTTGACGAGGAAGGCGCCGTGCCCCTGCTGGTCCGCCGGCACGAGCGCGCGCGTGGTGACGTCGTGCCAGGCGCGGTCCTCGGCGAGCGCGCGCCGCACGAGGTCGGCGACGGCGGTGGGGTCGGGGGGGAGGATGGCGTCGAGCATGGGGGTGGTCCTTTGGTCGGCGGTGGGGCGGGGTGGCTCTTGTGCGCGGCACGGCGGGGAAGCGGTACAGCGCGCGGTCTGTCGGCGGTTGCGTTCGTCGGGCGCGCAGCGTAACTTCATCCATAGGGTGATTCATGGAAGTGCGCTTTCGCGGCCGCGCGCTGCAGCGGCGTTACGAGCGCAGCGCGGAGGCGGCGCGAGCGTGGGGGCCGGAGGTCGGGCGGCGGTACGTCGAGCGGGTGCGCATCCTGATCGGCACGGAGCGCGTTGCCGACCTCTATACGTTTCGCGCGCTCGACCTGCATCCGCTGACGGGCGAGCGCGCAGGATTGCACGCGCTACGGCTGACGGGGCAGGTGCGGCTCGTGATCCGCGTGGACGATGAGCGGACGGTCACGGTGTGGGAGGTGGTCGACTACCATGGCTAAGCGGACGGCGAAGCAGCCTACGCGCATCGAATCCGACCTGCCGGTGCATCCCGGCGAGCTGCTCGCGGAGGAGCTCGCGGCGTGCGGGATGACGCAGCGCGCGCTGGCGGAGGCGATGGGGCGGCCACCGCAGGTGATCAACGAGATCGCGCGCGGGCGCAAGGCGATCACCGCCGAGACCGCGCTGCAGCTGGAGCGTGCGCTCGGCACGCCGGCCTACCTCTGGATGAACTTGCAGGCGCAGTACGAACTTGCGCGCGCGCGCGCGGAGTGGCTGGCGTCCTAGCGCGACGGCGTCCTCGGCGAGCGTCACACGCGCCGCCACACCAGATGCCGCCGCCACTCGTCGCGTGCGTCGGGGAAGTCGGTGCGGTAGTGGGCGCCGCGCGACTCCTCGCGCAGTAGCGCTGCTTCGGCGGCGAGGCGGGCGCAGGTGACGAGGGCGCGTAGTTCGTAGCTCGCGCGCGACTCGGCCGCGTCGACCGCGGAGCCCTCACCCCCCGGCCCCCTCTCCCCGTTCCGGGGCGAGGGGGAGCCGGAGCGCTCGACGTGATTCGTGGCAACGATGGCCGCGTCCCAGCGCGCGAGGGTGCGCGTCGCTTCTTCGAGGCCGGGGCGGTCGCGTTCGATGCCGACGCAGCGCCACATGAGCGCGCGCAGCTCCTCGGCGGTGGGGGGCGGGCCGTCGGGGTTGGGCGGCGGCAGCGGGCGCGCGTCGGCGGTGGGCGCGGGCATCAACGTGGGGGCGCGGGCGTCGGCGTCGACGTGGTGCGCAACTTCGGCGTGCACGCGTTCGTTCATGCGCTCCAGCGCGCGCTGCACGGCGCGCTTCGCGAAGATCACGGTCTCCAGCAGCGAGTTGCTGGCGAGGCGGTTCGCGCCGTGCACGCCGGTGCATGCGACTTCGCCGACGGCGTAGAGGCCGGCGATCGTGGTCTGGCCCCACGTGTCGGTGCGCACGCCGCCCATGGTGTAGTGCGCGGCGGGGGAGACGGGGATGCGGTCGCGCGCGAGGTCGAGGCCGGCCTCCGCGCAGCGCGCGTAGATCTGCGGGAAGCGCGCGGCGAGCCAGCCCGGGTCGCGGCCGGTGATGTCGAGCAGCACGTGGTCGACGCCGGTCGGGCCCATCACGCGCTGCGCGGCGCGCGCGACGACATCTCGCGGGGCGAGCTCGGCGAGCGGGTGGTAGCGCGGCATGAAGCGCTCGCCGCGCGCGTTGTACAGCAGCGCGCCCTCGCCGCGCACGGCCTCGGAGATGAGGAAGATCGGGCGGCCGGGCAGGCGCAGCGCGGTGGGATGGAACTGCGTGAACTCGAGGTCGGTGACCTCGGCGCCGGCGCGGTACGCGAGCGCGATGCCGTCGCCCGTGGCGACATCGGGGTTCGTGGTGAAGCGGTAGAGCTGGCCCGCGCCGCCGGTGGCGAGCACGACGGCGGGCGCGTGCACGCGATCGGTGCGAAGCGCGCGCCAGTCGAACACGTCGATGCCGGTGACACGACCGGCGTCGACGCCCTCCGAGCGGTGCAGCGCGGCGGCGAGCGTGTGCTCGACGACGGTGACGCCTTCGCGGCGCGCGAGGCCGGCGAGCGAGAGCTCGATCTCGAGGCCGGTGGCGTCGCCGCCGGCGTGGAGGATGCGCGGCGCGGAGTGCGCGGCTTCGCGGCCGAGCGCGACTTCGCCGTCGGTGGCGTCGAAGCGCACGCCGTAGCGCACGAGGTCGGCGATGCGGTCGGCGGCCTCGGCGGTGAGCACGCGCGCGGCGTGCTCGTCGACGAGGCCGGCGCCGGCGTCGACGGTGTCGCGCCAGTGCGACGCGACGCTGTCGTCTGGGCCGACGGCGGCGGCAATGCCGCCCTGCGCGTAGCGGGTGTTGGCCTCGTCGATGGAGCCCTTGGTGACGACGAGCACGCGCATGCCGTGCTCGTGTGCCTGGAGCGCCGCGTACAGGCCGGCGATGCCGGAGCCGATCACGGCGAGGTCGAAGCGCGCGCCGTCGAGGGTCACGGCGTGGCGCTCGCGCGCGGCGGGGCGGAGCCCTCACCCCCCGGCCGTTCTCTGGAACCCTCACCCCCCGGCCCCCTCTCCCCGGGGCGGGGCGAGGGGGAGTCGGAGGGGGAGTCGGAGTTGGAATTGGCGTCGTCGCCGGGGACGGGAGCGGGCTCGTAGGCGCGGATGGCGGCGGCGATCGCAGGCCAGTCGGCAGGGGTTTCGGCGCGGCCGGTCTGCGCGTTGACGTACGCGTAGCGGTGCGCGATGCGCGCGACCAGTGCGCCGGAGCTCGCGGCGGCGAGCTCGCACTCGAAGCGGAGGCGGCCGGCGCGCGCCTCGACGCAGCGCATGCGCACGATCGCGGCGTCGTCCCAGCGCAGCGGGGCGAGGTAGCGCAGCTCGCTGTGCGTCTGGAAGCGCAGCACGTCGCGATGCGCGGGGACGCCCGCGGCGGCGTCGTAGGCGTCGAGCGCGATCTCGGTGAGCGCGAGCATCACGCCGCCGTGCACGAAGGGGGTGCCGCCGAAGCTGTCGGTGTGGCGCAGCGGCAGGCGTAGCTCGAAGCGGTACGCGGAGCTTTCAGCCGTCGGCGGCTGCGCTTCGGAGCCCTCACCCCCCGGCCCCCTCGTCGGAGCCCTCACCCCCCGGCCCCCTCTCCCCGGGACGGG
>CAMDBZ010000207.1 GCA_945889565.1 Thermoflexus hugenholtzii JAD2
TCGGCACCGGCGCCCCCCGTCCCGCCGCCGTCGAGTGGGACGCCGCCGTCGAGCCTGCCGGCGTCGCGCCGTCCCTCGTGCGCCCGCTCAAGTGGTCGCTCTTCAATCACGGCGTCGACCTGATGGGCACGGGCGGCATGGTCTCGTCCGCCCACAATGACGCCGACATCGATCGCACGCTCGAGGCGTTCGCGGCGGCGATCGGCGACCTGCAGAGCGAGGGGCTGCTGCGTTAGGTCAAGTACATTCCGCGCGGGGCTGCGCAACGCGTGCGTTGCCACAGCCCCGCCACCGCGATGTGCAAGCGCTGCGCACAACCCGTGGACAGCTTGCTTCCGTTATGACGCGCCCCTGTAAGCGCATGCCGACCGCACGGTCATACTGAGCACGATGTGGCGACGTTGCGCTCGCGGAGCAGCACGTGCATGCCGCCACGGCCTGGTGGCTGCGTTCGTGTGCCTCGCGATCGCGCTCACGACCGGCGTCAGCGGCCAAGCGCTCGGCTCGGACGACCCCGCGCCCCCACGCGCCGCCGCCCACGCCGACGCCTCGTCGCCCTTCCGCCAGCTCGGCACACTGCTGCGCGTGCCCGGCATCCGCGGTGCCGACGCCCGCAGCGCCGATGCGCGCGCCAGCGCCGCGGAGCCACCCGTCAGCCGCACCCTCCCCGTCGAGGTCCAGGCATCGGACGCAGCTCTGGAGGGGCCGCTGGCCGTCCAGCGCCAGCCACTCCCCGCGAAGCCCCGCCCGCAGCTCCAGGTGCAGGCGCTCACGCTCGCCACGCGACCGCTCGCGCCGGGCGACCGCGTCGCCGCGCCCGTGAGCTTCTACTACTGCGAGGAGTCCGCCGGAGGCGACTTCCCACGGGGCGACGGCGGCGCGTTCTGCGGCCACGTCCGCGACGGCAGCCGCGTGCGGCCCGGCATGGCCGCCTGCGACTACGCCTACCTCGGCCAGCGCTTCCGCATCGAGGGCGACCCGACGGCCCGCGTCTACGTCTGCGGCGACACGGGCAGCGCGGTCCACGGCCTCCACCGCGACATCTGGTTCATGGACAACCGCTCCGGCTGGCTCTGGCAGCGGGTAGTCGGCAGCTCTGTGGTGATCGAGATCCTGCCGCCCGAGTAGCCGCGCGAGCGGTCTGCCCGCCGCAGCTCGGCCTTCTCACCCCAATTTCACGCGTAGTTAATACTTTGTGCTTGTGCGCACAAGGACGGTCGGCTACGATTACGTCCGACGTACGTCGATGACGCCCGTTTGGCGCCGGCCCCCAGCCCGACGCCCGGGCCCGCAAGGGAGTTCCACATGACCACCGAGGTTGCAGCCACCATGGACCGCCGCCGCGCCGCCGGCCAGAAGCTCCGCTACTGGCGCCAGCAGCGCGCCCGCTCGCAAGCCGATGTCGCACGCGCCTCCAGCATCACCCAGGCCTCGCTCTCCAACTACGAGACCGGCAAGCGCGAGCTCCCGCTGTCCACCGCCCTCGCCATCACCGCGGCGCTCGACATCACGCTCAGCGACGTGCTCGACGTGCCAGACGTGATCGTGCTGCGCGACTCGCGCCTCGGCCGCGTCGTGCGCACCCTCGTCGAGCGCCCCGAGCTGCTCGACTCCGTGCTCCCGCGCCGCGTGGAGTCCGAAGCCGCCTCCTGACGCTCGTTCGCACACGCGCATGACATCGGACGGAAGCCCCGCAGTGCGGGGCTTCCTCATCTCCCGCGTGTTGCCACTGTCCCCGCCACACGACTCGCCACCTTCGTCCTGCAATAAGCGCGCGCGCGGCACCGACGTTCGTATACTGATCGCGCACCGAGCGAGCGCCGCCCGCAACGCGCGGCAGCCCCGCTCACCGCGCCCAGTCGCGCTGCAACGCGCGGCGCCGAGAGAGGGGGCCCCACGGTGGCCAACGACCGACCAACCACGCTGGGCGCACTCCGCGCATCGGGCTACCAGGTGCTACCCGTGCGCGCCGAGATTCGCAAGAACCTCATCGCCCAGCTCGCCGCCGGCCAGCCGCTGTTCCCCGGCGTCATGGGCTACGACGACACCGTGGTCCCGCAGATCGAAAACGCCATCCTGTCGGGCCACGACATCATCATGCTCGGCGAGCGCGGACAGGCGAAGTCGCGCATCATCCGCAGCCTCACCACCCTGCTCGACGAATGGACACCCGTGCTCTCCGGCGTCGAGATCCCGGAAAACCCCTACGCGCCGATCAGCGAAGCCGGCCGCCAGCTCATCGAGGAGCTCGGCGACGACGCGCCCATCGCGTGGATGCACCGCGACGAGCGCTACGGCGAGAAGCTCGCTACCCCCGACATCACCGTCGCCGACCTGATCGGCGAAGTCGACCCGATCAAGGTCGCCGAAGGGCGCTACCTCTCGGACCAGCTGACCATCCACTTCGGGCTGATCCCGCGCACCAACCGCGGCATCTTCGCCATCAACGAGCTGCCGGACCTCGCCGAACGCATCCAGGTCGGCCTGCTCAACGTCATGGAAGAGCACGACATCCAGATCCGCGGGCACAAAGTGCGCCTGCCGCTGGACGTCTTCATCGTCGCCACCGCGAACCCGGAGGACTACACCAACCGCGGCCGCATCATCACGCCGCTCAAGGACCGCTACGGCTCCCAGATCCGCACCCACTACCCGCGCAACGTCGAGGACGAGATCCGCATCATCGACCAGGAAGCCACCCGCTTCGACACGAACGGGTACGCGATGCACATCCCCCCGTACATGCGCGAGATCGTCGCGGAGGTCACGCGCCTCGCGCGGCGCTCGCCCGACATCAACCAGCGCTCCGGCGTCTCCGTGCGCGCCTCCATCGCGGACTACGAGGCGATGGTCGCGAACGCGCTCCGCCGCGGCATCCGCCTCGGCGAGCACGAGGTCGCCCCCCGCGTCACCGACCTCCCCTTCATCAAGGCCTCGCTCGAGGGCAAGCTCGAGTTCGAGACGGTCGAGGACGGCCGCGAAGAGCAGATCGTCGACCGTCTGATCCAGGGCGCGATCGTCGCCGTCTTCAACCGCCACTGCAGCATCACAGACCTCGAGCCCGTGATCCTCGCCTTCAAGTCCGGCATCGCAGCCGAGGCCGGCGAGCGCATGCCACTCAGCCACTACCAGCAGCTGCTGAAGACCGTCGACGGCCTGCCCGCCGCCGTGCGCCAGCTCACCGACGACGCCAACCCCGCCGTGCAGGCCGCCGCCGTCGAGCTCGTG
>CAMDBZ010000208.1 GCA_945889565.1 Thermoflexus hugenholtzii JAD2
CGCCTTGTTCGAGGCGTGCGAGATGCCCTGCGCGAGTTCCATCAGCCGCCCGTAGCGTTCCTGCTTCACGTCCTCCGCGACCTGACCGGGCAGCGTGGCGGCGGGCGTGCCCGGCTGCGGCGAGTAGGTGAACGCGCCGATGTGGTCGAAGCGCTGCTCCTCCACGAAGCGCAGCAGCGCGCGGAACTCCGCCTCGCTCTCTCCGGGGAAGCCGACGATGAACGTCGTGCGCAGCGTCACGTCGGGGATCGCGCGGCGGATCGTCTCGATGCTCCGGCGGGACCTGGCCAGCGTGGGGCGCTTCATGCGCCGCAGCATGGGGTCCGACCCGTGCTGCAACGGCATGTCGAGGTACGGCACGACGTTGGGCAGGGATGCCATCGCCTCTGCGAGGCGCGGGGTGACGCGGCCGGGGTAGGCGTACATCAGGCGGATCCATGGCACGTCCGGCACGTCCGCCGACAACTCCTCGAGGAGCGCGCCGAGGCCATCGCGGCCGCCGCTGTCCTCGGCGTAGGCCGTGGAGTCCTGCGCGACGAGCACCAGCTCCTTCGCGCCGGCGGCGGCGTACATGCGCGCCTCCGCGACCAGACGGCTGACCGGCGCGGAATGCATCCCGCCCTTGATCGTCGGGATGATGCAGAACGTGCAGGGGCGGTCGCAACCGTCCGAGATCTTCAGGTAGGCGCTGGGTGCGCCGAAGACGGGGAGCGCGACATCGGGGATGTCGTACGTCTCGCTGGCCGCGCCGATCGAGGCGGCGATCTCGTCCCACTGCTCCACGCCGAACGTGGCGTCGATGTTCGGGGCGGCGGCGCGCACCTCGTGCTCCGCGATCTGCGTCATGCAGCCGACGACGTACAGGCGCTGATCCGGGCGGCGCGCGGCGTCGAGGGCACGCACGACCTCGACAGACTCGTCCTTCGCGGCGTCGATGAAGCCGCAGGTGTTCACCACCAGCAGATCGGCGTCCTCCGGCGCGGTCACCGCGATGTGGCGGCCCGTGCGCAACGCCTGTTCGAGGCGCATGGAGTCGACGGTGTTCTTCGCGCAGCCGAGGGTGACGAGGTGGTACTTCACTGCATTCCAGTCTACGGGTCGCACTCGCTGTGCGGGCGAGGCCGGGGCCGCTACCGCGCCGGCGTCGCCGTTGGGGTCGGAGTCCGTGCCGGCGTTGCGGTGGAACTCGGGGTGGGCGAGGGCGAGCCGCCCGTGCTCTGAGAGACGAAGAGGGTAATCACGTCGCCACGCTTCACCGGCGATCCGGCGCCGGGTGACTGGCGGAACACCGTGCCCGGGGGTGCCGAGTTGGGGGACTCGAAGATCAGCGGCGTCAGGCCCTCGTGCTCCAGCACGGCGGTCGCCACCTCGCGCGTGCCGCCGACGAGGTTCGGCGCGTCGGCATTCACCTGCGCGGTGCCGGTCGGGGACGCGGTCGACACCGCGTTGATGCCGGTGCTCCCACCGAGGCGTGGGACGAAGAGCAGCGCGACAACCAGCAGCACCACCGCGGCACCGATCCCGATCGCCATCGGTGGATTGAGCGTCGGGAGCGTGGGCAGCACGGTCGAGGTGGCGCGGCGCAGTCCGGGAAGCGGGTCGAGTTCCGTGGGTCGCGGCAGATCGCGCGGGACGGCGAGCAGCGCCTCGTCCGGGTCGAGTCCCAGATAGCGCGCGTAGGAGCGCATGAACCCGCGCGCGTACACCGGCGCAGGCAACACATCGAAGCGCGCACTCTCCAGCGCCTCGAGGTACGTGCGGTTGATACGGATGTCCTGCTCGACGTCGGCGAGCGTGATGCCGCGCTCGCTGCGCGCCTGCCGCAGCACGTCTCCCGTGCGCCGCGCGCGCTCGCGTGCCTCGTCCGCGACTACGGCCGCGGACGCCTCGGCCTCGGCCTTCTCGGCGCGACGTCCCGGCCAGTTCATCGGCAACGGTAGTTCCGAGAATGCGTCGAAGTCATACGGTCAGGCTTGTCCACTCAGGCGGGATCCACACCGGCGAACTGGACGAGCGACTTCAGTCCGTTCATCGCGAGCCGCGCGGTGTAGGCGTCCGGTGATGTCTCCACGGTGTAGCGGTTCGTCACCACCTCGTCGATGTGCGGGACGGTGCGCAGCAGGCGCAGCGTGCGGCGGTACTGGTCGGCAGTGGCGTTCTGGCTCCCGGTGAGCAACACCTCCGAGTAGTGCACGAGGTTCGGGTCGAATGGGACCGGCGCGCCGCCGCGCGGGAAGCCCGCGAACAGGTTGACCACGGCCTGCGGCCGCGCGAGGTCGAGCGCTGGGCCGACGAGTTCGGCGACGCCGACGGAGACGATCACGGCGTCCGCACCAAGGCCACCCGTGGCCGCCTTCACCGCGCCCTTCACGTCGTCTTTCGCCGGGTCGAGCACGAGATCCGCACCCCAGCGCTTCGCGATCTCGCGGCGCTCCGCGATCGGCTCGCTGACGATGATCGGGCCCGCGCCCAGCGCCTGCGCCATGATCAGGTGCAGCAGCCCCATCGGCCCCGCGCCGACGATTGCCATCGAGGTGCCCGCCTGGACGCCGCACAGTTCGAGCGAGGCGAGCGTGCACGCGGCGGGCTCGGTGAGCGCGGCGATGTCCAGCGGCAGATCCGCCGAGACCTCGAACACCTGTCCGGTGGCGACGATCGAGGGGGGCACGAGCAGGTAGTCGGCGAAGCCGCCGTCGAGGTCGTAGCCCAGCGTGAGCCGCTTCTCGCAGCGGTTGCGCCGCCCGAGGAGGCAGTAGCGACAGCGGTTGCACGCGACGATCGGGCAGATGATCACGCGCTGGCCCTCGCGGATGCCCTCGACGCCCTCGCCCACCTGATCGACGACACCGGCGACCTCGTGGCCGGGGATGACGCCGGCGACGGCGTGCTTCTCACCGCGGTAGACGCGCACGTCCGAGGCGCACAACGAGGCGGCGGCGATGCGCAGGCGGAGCGCGCCCGGCCCGGCGGTGGGCTCAGGACGATCCTCGACGGTGACGTTGCCGGGGGCGTGGAAGATCGTGGCGCGCATCGAGTACCTCGCGAGGTTGGGGGGAGTTGCCGCCGCAGTATCTCAGACCGTGAGTCGCGCGGCGAAGAAGCGCGGTTCGAGGCGCGCGCATGGGGCAGCGCCTCGGCGCGGCGAGCACCCGTTCGAGGTGTAGCGGGGGGCGGCCCACCCCTGCCCCTCCCGGCGCGGGAGGGGTTC
>CAMDBZ010000209.1 GCA_945889565.1 Thermoflexus hugenholtzii JAD2
GCGGCAGAGGTCCCAGACGACGGCTTCGTCCGCATCAAGCGTGAGAAGAAGGGGCGCGGCGGCAAAACCGTGACGACGGTAACTGGCCTCCCCGGCGGCGAGGCCGACCTCGAGGCGATGCTGAGGGTGCTGAAGCAGCTCTGCGGCGCAGGCGGCAGCCGCGAGGGCGCGACGCTGGAAATCCAGGGCGATCACCGCGAGCGCGTGCAGGCGAAACTCGAATCGCTCGGGCATCGCGTGAAGCTTGCGGGCGGCTAACGCATTCACCACCCGCTACGTTGTATCTTATGTACACAGGCTCGGCAGAAACCGCCGCTTTCACCGCGATCCCCATCGTCGCCAGAAACGTAATCGGGTACTGTCTAGGCTGTTACAGATCACGGTCACGGCATTAAGAAGTCGTGAACCCCGTGATAGGGCTCAGGTGTGAGTGTTGGGGCTGGGCGAATGCCCGCCCGACCGCGAGCAGCATGTTCCCGGGGACCTCGATGACCTTCCGCATGGCGGCACCGGCACTGGTTACGCTCGTCGCCCTGACCTGCGGGCTGGCCGCGATGCAGGCGGCACACGCCGGCCAGTGGGACATGGCGCTCCGCTTCATCATGGTCGCCGCGATCGCCGACACGATGGACGGGACGATCGCCCGACTGCTGCACGCCAGCAGCAACATGGGCAAGGAGCTCGACTCCCTCTCCGACCTCGTGACCTTCGGCGCGGCGCCCGCGTTCCTCTTCGCCGCCCGTTACTCCGAGGCTCCGACCGAGATCATCTTCGGGTCGATGGTGCTCTTCGTCGCCGCCGGGGCCTACCGCCTCGCGCGCTACAACGAACAGAGCAGCCGCGGCGACTCGTTCTGCGGCCTACCCATCACCGCCTCTGGCCTGCTCCTCGCCGCCGCCGTCGGTGGCCCGATCCCTCTGACCCACATCGAGGCGTCCGTCGTCGCGATCATCCTCTCCGTGCTCATGGTGAGCCGCGCGCCGTTCCCGATGCTCAAGTTCGGCTGGGGCCTGCTGCTCCCGGCGCTGGGCGCGGCGGTCATCCCGATCGCCTTCATGAACTCGGTCGAGTGGCTGGCGGTCGGTGCGATCCTCATCCTCGGCATCTACGTGGTGATGGGCGTCATCGGCGCCATCTCCGACCGCGTCGCCGAGACTGTTCCGGAGGAGGCTCGCGAGGATGTCCCAAAACACATCTAGCCGCTCCGTCCCCCGGCAGTCGATGTGGTCGTTCTTCCGCGAGTTTCTGCGTGATCGCCAGCGCATCGGCGCGATCGCACCCACCAGCACCGCCGTCGGACGGCACATGGCGCGCCTCGCTGGCGTCGCCGAGGCGCGCACCGTCGTAGAGCTCGGCGCCGGCACCGGTGCGATCACCGCACCGGTGATCGAGGCGCTCCCCGCCGACGCGCGCATGTGGGCGTACGAGATTCACGACCCGTTCCTCGCGCACCTACGGGAGAGGTTCGACGACCCGCGCGTCACGTTCCTCAACGAATCCGCCGAAGCCGTGCGCGAACTGCGCGCACGCGAGGCCCCCGAGGGCTTCGACGCGATCGTCTGCTCGATCCCGTTCAGCCTGTTGCCGCCAGTCGCCACCGACGGCATCCTGGCCGCCGCCGCAGCTGCGCTCCGCCCCGGCGGGACGTTCGTGGCGCTGCAGTACCACCCGACCTACCTCGTCCCGCTGCTGCGGCGCCACTTCGGCAGCGTGCGGCGCGAGTTCCACCCCTTCAACTTGCCGCCGACGCTCCTCATCACCGCGCGCGAGCCCCGGGGCGACCGCTGAGCGCACCACGCTGGCGTCCGATCAGTGAAGGCAGCGCCATCCTCGTTCCGCTCGCTGCGGCGAGCGTTGCGGCGGCGGTGCTGGTCCCCGTCCTCGCGCCGCTGCCGATCCTCGCAGCCACAGCCGTCGCACTCGCGTTCCGCGACCCGGAGCGCGTGATCGAGCGACGTGACCGCACGGCGCTCGCCCCCGCCGACGGGCGCGTGATGCGCGTGGGCAACGTGTTCGACGACTACTGGCAGACGGAAATGACCGAGGTCGCGATCTTCCTCGCGCTCTCCAACGTGCATGTGCAGCGCATGCCCCTGCGCGGCGAGATCGTGGCGCAGCAACGCAAGGCGGGCGGCTACCGCCCCGCGATGACGGACGCCGCGACGCACGGCAACAACCAGCTCGCGACGTACCTCCAGACCGAGGTCGGTCCGTGCACCGTGACGCAGATCAGCGGCATTCTCGCGCGGCGCATCGTCACCTGGCTGCACGTCGGCGACCACGTCGAACAGGGCGATCGGCTGGGGATGATCAAGTTCGGCTCGCAGGTCACGCTGCGCCTGCCGACGAGCGCGCGCGTGCTGGTGAAGGCGGACGACCACGTCGTCGGTGGACACACGCTGATCGCGGAGCTCTAGCGGGCGGCTCAGGCCGGGCTGCTGCGGTCCTCGAGGTTCGGCTCCCGCACGATGAAGCGGACGACCACGCCGAGCACGAGGAACGCCGCCCCGAGCATCGCGAAGCCGAGGTTCAGCGAGATCGCCGCGAATCCGGCCACCGCCATCGGCCCCACCATCGCCGCGACCGCCATCACGCCGCTCGCGATGCCGAAGGCCGTGCCTCGACGGTCGCGCGGGGCGTTCGCGGCGATCAGCGTGTTGATCGCGGGCACCATCGCCGCCTGGAGCACGGCGATGCCAGAGATCGTTCCGATGAACACGTACGCCGTCGGGACCGCCGGCAGCACGAGATGGCCCAGCCCAATGCCAAGGCAGGTGAGCAGGATGGTCGTCCGCAGCAGACCCGGGCGCACAAACCGTCGCGCAAATACCACGCCGCACACGCCGCCGACGCCGGTCAGCGTGAACGCGGCACCCGAGAGCCCCGTCGCATTGCCGGCGCCCACGATGTGCTCAAGCGAGATCGAGGTGACGGTCCGCACATACTGACCGAATGCCATCGAACAGAACCAGACCGCCATCGCGATCACCATCTGCGGCGTCATCAGCGTCCAGATCGAGCTCGCGCGGCTCGCAGTTGCGGCATCCGCGGCGGCAGTCGTGTCGTCGTCGCTCGACGTCTTCGCGGCGGGGACCACGCCAACGCGATCCTTCGGCACCGTGAACGAGGAGAAGAGGCCTGCAATCAGCGGCAGCGCCGCCCCGGCGATGATCGCGCCGCGGAAGCCGAACTGGAACGCGAGCA
>CAMDBZ010000210.1 GCA_945889565.1 Thermoflexus hugenholtzii JAD2
CCCACGCGCGCACGGGGCCGATCGTCAGGCGCTCGATGAGCGCCGGCAGTGAGAGCCTGCCGTCGTGGACGAGTTTCATGCACAGCCCGAACGAGGTTTCGAGCATGGTCAGGCCGGGCGCGGCAAGGTCGAACTCGATCTCTTTGTCGCCCGTGGAGTGCGGCGCGTGATCCGTCGCGATGCAGTCGATGACGCCGTCGCGCAGCGCGATTGCGAGGGCGGCGAGGTCGGCCTCCTCGCGCAGCGGCGGGTTGACCTTTGCGTTGGTCTGGTAGTGCGCGGTGCGGTAGTCCGTCGTGAACGCGACCTCCTCGTGCGTGAGCGTGAGGTGGTGCGGGGTGACCTCGGCGGTAACGTGCGCGCCGCGCGCGCGCGCGGCGGCGATCAGTGCGACGGAGCCGGCGGTGGAGACGTGGCAGATGTGCAGGTGCGCGCCCGCGAGTTCGGCGAGCGCGATGTCGCGCGCGACGAAGGTCTCCTCGGCGCTCGCGGGGCGTCCGCGCAGGCCGAGGCGCGTGGCGACCCAGCCCTCGTGCATCTGGCCGCCGTGCACCAGCGAGGGATCCTCGCAGTGCTGCGCGACGGGCAGTCCGAAGCGCGTGGAGTACTCCAGCGCGTGGCGCATCAGGTTCGGGTCGGCGACCGCGTCGCCGTCGTCGGAGAGCGCGACCACGCCCGCGGCAGCGAGTTCGCCGGCGGGGGAGAGTTCCTTGCCCGCGCGTCCTCGCGTGATCGTGCCGATCGGGAGCACGCGGACGATCGCCGATACCTCCGCCTCGCGCAGCACGGACTCGACCGCGGCGCGGCTGTCCAGCGGCGGCTGGGTGTTCGGCATCGCGCAGACCGTGGTGTAGCCGCCGCGTGCCGCCGCGCGGGTGCCCGTGGCGATCGTCTCCTTGTACTCGAAGCCCGGCTCGCGCAGGTGCGTGTGCAGGTCGACAAAGCCGGGCGACACGACGAGGCCGGTCGCGTCGATGCGCTCCGCCTCGACGACCATGTCGCCCTCGTTCGGGCCGATGCGCGCGATGCGGCCATCGACGATCACCACGTCGGCGATCCCGTCGCGCCCGAGCGCCGGGTCGATCACGCGGCCGTTGTGGATCGCCAGCGTCGTCACGCGCGGGCCTCTCCCCCGACTGCGCTGCCGGCTGCGCTGCCGGGGCCGCCCCCGGGCGATTCCGTGCGTCCCGAGAGCAGGTAAAGCAGCGCCATGCGCACGGCGACGCCGTTCGTCACCTGCTCCTCGATGATCGAGTGCGCGCCGGTGGCGACGTCGCCCGCGATCTCGATGCCTTCGTTCTTCGGGCCGGGGTGCATCAGCAGGTGGTCCGGGTGCGCGCGGGCGAGGCGCGCCGCGGTGACCTGGTAGAGCGCCGCGTACTCATGCAACGACGGCAGCAGGCCGCCCTCCTGGCGCTCGCTCTGCAGGCGCAGCGCGATCACGACGTGCGCGCCCGCGATCGCGCGGTCGATGTCGGTCTCGACCGTGACGGCGGGGAGGGCGGGGGCGGCGTGCGTGGGGCGGTCGGCCGCGCGCAGTCCGCGCGGCAGCAGCGTCGGCGGTCCGCACACCACGACCTCGGCGCCCATGGCGGCGAGGCCCCACATGTCGGAGCGCGCGACGCGCGAGTGCGCGATGTCGCCGATCAGCACCACGCGCTTACCCGCGAGGCTGCCGAAGTGGCTGCGGATCGTGTACAGGTCCAGCAGCGCCTGCGTCGGGTGCGCGTGCGCACCGTCGCCTGCGTTCACGATCGCGGCGTCGGTGTGGCGCGCGGCGAGGTATGGCGCGCCGGAGGCGGCGTGGCGCATCACGATCACGTCGGCGCCGATGGCGCGGAGCGTGCGCACCGTGTCGATGAGCGACTCGCCCTTCTGCACCGAGGCGGTCGAGGCGCTCAGGCTGATCACGTCCGCACCGAGCACCTTGCCCGCGAGCTCGAACGACGCGCGCGTGCGCGTGGATGCCTCGTAGAACAGGTTCATGACGGTGTAGCCGCGCAGCGCGGGGACGCGCGCGATGCGGCGGTCCAGCACTTCGCGCATGCGGTCGGCGAGGTCGAGCACGGTCTCGATCTCGGCGCGCGTAAAGTCGTCGAGGTCGAGCACGTGGCGGTGCTGCCAGGCGGCGGCGTCCGTGCCGGCGCCTGGCGTGGCGCTGGGCGCGGCGATGCGTGCGGCGGTCATCGCGCACCCCTGCCGGCGAGGACGATGACGGCGTCGGCGCCGTCCTCCTCCGTGATGCGCACCTGGACGTCGTCCGCGGGCGCGGTGGGGATGTTCTTGCCGACGAAGTCGGCGCGAATGGGGAGCTCGCGGTGGCCGCGGTCGACGAGCACGGCGAGGCGCACGAGGCGGGGGCGACCGAAGTCGTTCAGCGCGTCGAGCGCGGCGCGCACGGTGCGGCCGGTGTAGAGCACGTCGTCCACGATCACCACGTGGCGCGCCTCGACGTTTGGGAGGTCGGTGGGGCGCGTCTGCGTGAGCAGGCCGCGTGCGTTGAGGTCGTCGCGGTGGAAGGTGATGTCGAGTGCGCCGACGGGGGGCCGCTCGGCCTCGAAGCTCGCGATCACGTCGGCGAGGCGGTGGGCGATGGCGACGCCGCGGCGCTGGATGCCGACGAGCACGAGGTCGGTCGTGCCGCCGTTGCGCTCGACGATCTCGTGGGCGAGGCGGGTCAGCGTGCGACGCACGCCGTCCGCGTCGAGCACGAGGCCGGGTGCGTCCTCGAGCGTGGCGCGTGGCTGCTCAGCCACTGTGCACTCGCGAGGGCGGCTGCGGGGCGCGGCGCGCGGCGACAGAGCGATCGATGGTGTCACGGCTGCGGTCGACGGAGCGGGGAGGCGCGCACAGGCGCACGGGAGCGGGGTGGCAGGTCATCCGGCGTCCTTCCCGGCCTCGCGGGGCCGGACTTAAAGACACGCGCGTTGGGGTTCGCCTGTAGAGGATAGCACCGCGCCGCGGTGCGGTCATGCGTTGAGCGAGCTAGCGGTCGTCGCGGCGCTGCTCGCGGAGGAAGCGTTCGAGGTCCTCAACCATCGAGCTCGCGTCCGGCAGCTCGCCGACGTCCTCCGTGGCAGGGGCGGTCTCCGGGTCCTCGGTGTCCTGCGCTTCCTCGAGGCGGCGAGCGTAGTCCGCCATCTCGGGGTTCTTCGCGACTTCGGCGGCGACCTGTGCGTCGAAGCGCGCGACGAACACC
>CAMDBZ010000211.1 GCA_945889565.1 Thermoflexus hugenholtzii JAD2
GTGTGCCACGCGAGGTGTGGCTCGACGCCGTTGAGCATGATCAGGTCGGGCGGGTCGCCGTCGCGGTGGTGGGCGGTGAAGTTGTTCGCCGGCCAGTCGAGCACGCGCTGGCCGTTGTCCAGGCGCACGCGTGGGCGCGTCTGCGTGAAGTCGTAGAAAGGGTCCGGGTCGATGTTCGCGAACACCGGCTCGCGCCAGCGGCGGAGCACGAAGCGCACGGCGCCTGTCGCAGACTCGCCTGCGTCGTTCCAGCCGGACCACGCGGCGACGAGGATGGGGCGCTGGAGCTCGGGGTGGCCGTCCACGCGCAGGTCGCTCATGGCTCCAGCATAGTCCGTCGGGCCGCCGCTCGCACCGGGGCGGCGGCGCTGGCTGGTCGTGCGGCTCGCGCTAGCGGGCGCGCGGCTCGACGAAGTCAGACAGGTGCACGATCTCGGCGTGGGGCGGCGAGCCGCGTGCGAGCGTGAGGAATGCGACGTGGCCCAGGCGCGGGCTCATGTTGCGCGGCAGCGTGGCGCTGCCCGGGTTGATGCACAGCATGCCCTCGATCAGGTCGATGCGCTCGACGTGGGAGTCGCCGCAGACGACGACGGCGGGGCGCGCGCCGCCGAGGTAGTGGCGGCTGAGCGAGGCGAGCGGCGCGGTCAGCGGCTCGAAGCAGTGCGTCAGGGCGACCAGGTGCCCCTCCAGCTCCAGCAGGTGCAGCGGGCGCACGCGCGGGTCGTTCACGATGTGCAAGTCGTGGTTGCCCTGCGCGGCGAGCACGGGCGCGATGCGCTCGAGCTCGTCGAGCACGCGCGGGACCACGATGTCGCCGGCGTGCATGATGAGGTCCACGCCGGCGAAGGCGACGAAGATCTCGTCCCAGAGGCGGGGCGCCTCGGGCACGTGGGTGTCGGAGAGCAGGCCGATGCGCACGTGGGTGGTCTGCTACGGCCGCGTGTACGCGGCGAGGTGCACGAGCTCCGCCTGCGGCGGCGCGCCGCGCTCGAGCGTGAGGAACCCGACGTGGCCGAGGCGCGGGCTCATGTTGCGGGGCAGGATCGGGCTGCCGGGGTTGACGATGAGCGTGCCATCGAGCACATCGATCTGGTCGTAGTGCGAGTCCCCGTAGACCACGATGTCCGGGCGCTCGCCGCGCAGGAATTTCGTCGAGAGGCGCGGCATGCCCCAGTCCAGCGGCTCGAACTGGTGAAGCAGCGCCAGCGAGTGGCCTTCCAGCTCCAGCGTGTGCAGCAGGCTCACCCGCGGGTCGCGACCGACGTAGTAGTCATGGTTGCCTTCGGCGGCGAAGACGGGCGCGAGCTGCTCGAGCGCGTCGAGCACCGCCGGGAACATGATGTCGCCCGCGTGGAGGATGAGGTCGACGCCCGCGAAGGCGCGGAAGATCTCCGGCCACAGCTTCTCGGCCTCGACGAGATGGGTGTCCGAGAGCAGCCCGATGCGCACCAGCCGGCCTCCCTCTGCGTCGGTGCCAGCGTCGCGCACGCCCGCGCGCGCCGGGTGGCGGCCGGACTGGCGCTCGCGGTGGCGCTGATGCTCGTGGCCTGCGGCGGCGCGCCGGCGTCGTGCCGCGAGCTGCCGCTCACTATCGCAGCGGCGACCGAGGAGCGCGAGGCGGTGGCGCGCGTCGACTTCGCGCCGCAGCGGCCCTGCGCGTTCGTCTCGGGCCTGCGGGTGCGGACGGTCACCGTGGACGTGCTGCCGGAGGGCGCGGGATTGCCGCGGCTCTCCTACATCGTGGAGGGGCCGGGCGGCGCGTCGTTCAGCTTCAGCCGGACGCGCGCCGAGCTGCCGTTCCGGGCGATCCCGCAGGGGAGCCGCCACGTGCGGGTGGCGGCGGCGGGTGCGACAGCGGAGGGCTTCGTCGGGCCGTCAGGCACAGGCGTGGAGTTCGCGTACCTGCGCTGGCGGCGCGACGGCGTGACCGCGGAGCTCACGGGGACGCTGCGCGGCCGACTGACGCTCGCGGAGCTGGAGCGCATCGCCGGGGCGCTACTCGGTCACTCGCCGTGACGGGCAGCTCCTGCTCCGGCCGGGGGCGGCTGTCGACCGGGCGCTGGCGAGTGACCCGGAGTAGCCGCGAGCGCGCTAGCCCACTGCGGAGGTCGCGCCGGCCTGCCGATACTCGATGCGAATGCGCTCGGACGCCGGTCCGGGGTCAGTCGCCGGGGTGCACCATGCGTCGATCGCTGCCGCTGCTGACCGTCTGGGTGGTGCTTGCCGGCGGGCCGGCGCTGGCGTTCGCGTGGCTGCACGCGAACGACGCGCCGCAGCACGCGATCATGGCGCCGACGGCGCATTTCTACATCGTGAGCGCGACGGCTGTGCTCAGCGCGGCGCTGGCGCTGGTGATGGCCGCGGTGTGCGTGCGCGTCGCGAATGCGCGCGCATTGCTGCTGACGATGGCGTTCGTGGCGATGGCCGGCATCTTCGCGGTGCACGGGCTCGCGACACCCGGGTTCCTGCTGGGGGGCGCCTACTACGACATCGCGGCCGTGAGCGCGCGTTTCAGCATCACGCTGGCGGCGTGTTTCCTGGGCGCGAGCGCGATCACCTGGCCCGAGGGTGTCGAGCGCAAGCTCGTGCGCTGGCGGCTGCCGCTGCTCGCACTCGAGGTCGCGCTGGTCGCCGCGTTCGCGTTCGTCGCGCTCGCGCGGCCGCAGCTCGTGCCGCATGATGAGTTCGAGACGGGGTTCTTCCTCAACGGCACGCTCGCGCTCGTGCTGCTGCTCACGGGCTTCGCCGCGTGGCGGTACCTGCGCGCGTACCAGCGCTCCGCGCTGACGATGTTCGGGGCGGTGGCGCTGGGGTCGGTGCTGCTGTTCGAGGCGCAGATCGCGATGCACTTCGGCCAGGTCTGGCACCACAGCTGGTGGATCTACCACCTGCAGCTGTTCGCCGCGTTCCTCGCGATCGTCGGCGGCATTGCGACGGAGTACACGCGCGGCGCGAGCCCGCTGCTGGCCGCGCAAGGGCTGTCGCTGCGCGACCCGGTCGCGCAGATCCAGGCAGGGTACGCGAACGTGATCAGCGCGTTCGCGGCGGCGCTCGAGGCGCGCGACGGGTACACGCACGGGCACGGCCGGCGCGTGGCCGCGCTGGCGGTGCTGATAGCGGAGCAGATGAGGCTCTCGCCGGGCCGCGTGCGGGCGCTCGCGCAAGGCGCGCTGCTGCACGACGTCGGCAAGA
>CAMDBZ010000212.1 GCA_945889565.1 Thermoflexus hugenholtzii JAD2
GGGGTCGGGCTCGATGGCGGTGTTTGGGCTGCTGGCGGTGGTGGCGGCGCTGCAGGCGATGCTGGTGCCGATCGTGACGGGGTACGTGAACCGGCGCACGCCTTCGGCGCAGCGCGCGACGGTGCTCTCGGCGCAGTCGCTGGTGCGCGGGCTGTGCTTCGCGCCGCTGGGGCCGGCGGTGGGCGCGATCGCGGACGCGCGCGGGGTGGAGTGGGGGTTCGGGCTGCTCGGTGTCGTGCTTGCGGTCGGCGGCGCGGCGGTGTGGCCGCTGTGGCTGCGCGCGCATCGGCGCACCCTCACCCGCCGGCCCCCGCTCCCCGCGGAGCGGGGCGAGGGGGAGCGGGGGCGGGCCGAGGGGGAGCCAGAGATGCCGCGACGAGAGGAGCCGCGCTTGCCGCGGTAGGCGCACGGGACCCTCACCCGCCGGCCCCCTCTCCCCGCGCCGCGGGGAGAGGGGGAGCCGGACGTGGCGCAGGAGGAGGGTCCGCGCTTGTCGTTGCGGTAGGATGCGGCGCGACGAGGAGGTGCGGGATGCCGATCTACGAGTACTACTGCGCGCCGTGCGGCGCGGCGTTCGAGCTGCGGCGGCCGGTGAGCGCGGCGCTGGACGTGGCGGGGTGCCCGCAAGGGCACGCGGCGGCGCGGCGCGTGGTGTCGGCGTTTGCGACGGTGCGCGCGTCGGGCGGGGGCGGGGTCGAGCTCGGGAGCGCGGGCGGCGGCTGCGGTTGCGGCGGCGCCTGCGCGTGCGGGCGGTAACCGTGGCCGACACGATGGTCGCGTTCGAGGCGGTGCGGACGGTGATGGCGGTGCGTGCGTACGACGATCGGCCGATCCCGGCGGAGAGCGTGCGCCGGATCGTGGAGGCGGCGCGGCTGACGGCGAGCAGCATGAACGCGCAGCCGTGGCACTTCATCGTGGTCGAGGATCGGGAGCAGCTGCGCAAGCTGGGGGCGGCGGTGGGGCCGGGTCCGTACATCGCGGACGCCGCGCTCGCCGTCGTAGTGGTGCTGGAGCGCTCTCAGTTCGCGGTGTCGGACGCGAGTCGCGCGGTGCAGTCGATGGTGCTGACGGCGTGGGCGGAGGGCATCGGTTCGAACTGGGCGGGTTTTTTCGGGCTGGAGGCGGTGCGGCCGCTGCTCGGCATCCCGGAGTCGCTCGACGTGCTGGTGGTGGTGCCGTTCGGCTATCCGGCGCACGCGCTGGTGGGGAGCAAGCGGCGCAAGCCGCTGGGCGAGGTGGTGCATCGGGAGCGGTTCGGGCAGCCGTTCGCATAAGAGGGAAGGGACCACCTGCCCGCCCTTCGGACGGGGGCTGCGCCCCCGGACCCGCCCCGGACCGGACGCTGAAACCCTCACCCCCCGGCCCCCTCTCCCCGGGGCGGGGCGAGGGGGAGGTTGACCCCGGCTCAGGGCTTGCGATGTTGGGCGGGCGGCTGCGTGCGGGCTACGGCTTACGTCCGCTGGCGAAGTTCACGGCGAGCACACGCCGGACGCCGTCGGCGGTCGCAAGCTGCGCGACGTCAGCGACGAGCGCTTGCTTGAATCGTTCGATCTGCTCTGCGGGCAGCGAGGCCCAGGCATCGCGGCCGGCGAGCCGCGAGTACTCGTTGTCCCACCATTCTTCAGCGTTCGCGAACCAGTAGTCGTGGCGCTCGGGGGCGACTTCGACGTCCACGAATCCTGCATCGACGAGCAGTGCGCGCGACTGCGCCGGATCGAGCAGCAAGGAACTCATCAGCGGAGGCACATTCACGCCCATGGTCGCGAGTTGCTTCCTGCCCATCTCGGCGAGGTCTCCAGAGCCGGCCCCGAACGTCGTGAACAACACGCGGCCGCCGCGCTTTAGGCAACGCGACCACTCACGGAGCGCACTGAGCTGATTCGGCATGAAGAAGATCCCGGAAGCGCAGAGGACGGCATCGAAGCGCTCATCTGCAAAGGGAGGCATCTCGCCATCGCCTTCGTGCCACTCGACGTTGCTGAGTCCGAGTGCTGCCGCCTTATGCCGCGCCTGCTCGAGCATCCGCGGTGAAAGGTCGAGGCCGACGACGTTGCCACGTTCGCCGACGGCAGACGCCGCGGCCAGCGCGACGTGGCCGGTGCCGGTCGCGACGTCGAGCACGGCTTCCCCTGGCTGTAGCCGTGCGAGCTCCAACAAGCGCGTCGCCACGACCTGCACAAAGCGCATCACGTCGTAATACACGGCTGTTGATTCGAAGCCGCTCCGCGTGCGCTGCTTGGCGTCGTCGGACATCGCTAGTTCCCTTCTGCGTGGTCCGCGTCAGCCGTTGAGCACGCGCAACGGGGCGCCGTCGCGGAAGGCGCAGATGTCCTCGACCGCTTCGCCGTAGAAGACGGCGTAGGTTTCCTTCGTGACATAGCCGAGGTGGGGGGTGAGCACGACGTTGTCGAGCGCGAGCAGCGGATGGTCCGCCGCGAGTGGCTCGCGGTCGAACACGTCGAGCGCGGCGCCGGCGATGGCGCGGGCGCGCAGGGCGTCGACGAGCGCGGCTTCGTCGACGATGGGGCCGCGCGAGGTGTTGACGAGGTAGGCGGTGGGGCGCAGCAGCGCGAGCTCGGGCGCGCCGATGAGCGCGCGCGTGCGGTCCGACAGCACGAGGTGAATGGTGGCGACGTCCGACTCGGCGAGCAGGGCGGCTTTACTGGGCGCGAGCTCGACGCCGACCTCGTCCGTGCGCGCGCGCGTGAGGTTGGCGCTCCAGGCGATGACGCGCATGTCGAACGCGAGGCCGACGCGCGCGACGCGGCTGCCGAGGCGGCCGAGGCCGAGCACGCCGAGCGTCTTGCCGCGCAGGCCGACCCCGAGCGTGGTCTGCCAGCGGCCGGCGCGGGTGGCGGCGTCCTCCGCGGGGATCTTCCGGAAGAGCGCGAGGATCAGGCCCCAGGTGAGCTCCGCGGTGGGGTAGGCGAGGCCGCCCGTGCCGCACACCATCACGCCCGCATCGCGCGCGGCGTCCATGTCGATGGCGGCGTTGCCCATGCCCGTCGTGACCAGCAGCTGTAGCGCGGGCAGCCGCGCGAACAGCGCGGCGTCGATGGCGGTGCGCTCGCGCCTGGGGACGACGACGTCGAAGGCGGCGAGGCGCTGCGCGAGGGCTTCGGGGTCGTCGAGGTGGGTGCGGAA
>CAMDBZ010000213.1 GCA_945889565.1 Thermoflexus hugenholtzii JAD2
CTCCATCATCCCCAGCGAGAACTCGCAGTCCGGCTGCGACTCCACGACCGCCGCGCCGGCCTGCACGGCGAGGCCCACCTGGGGCGCGTGCTGGAGGTGCAACGAGACCTCCATGCCGACCGCCTCCGCGACGTCGCGCGCGGAGATCCGCGGCGAGCGGTTCGCGTCGTTGATCACGACGCGCACGCGGTTCGCGGGCAGCCCCCACGCCTCGAACATACGCAGCGCCGTCTTCGTGTCCTTGATGCTCGAGATGTCGAGCGTGGTCACCAGCAGCACGACGGACGCCGCCTGCAGCGCCGCCTGCACGAGCTCCGTCATCACGCCGGGCGTGTCCATCACCACGAACTCGTGCGTCTCGGCCAGCGCGCCGACGATCGCGCGCAGGTGCGCGGGCTCGACGACGCGCCAGTCGTCCGGCTGCGCCGTGACCGGCAGCACGTCGACGCCAGGCCGGTATCGCTCGAGGTACGGCGTCACGGTGCGCCGGTCGATGGCGCGCTCCTCGCGCGCGAGGTCCGCGATGCCGCGCTCCGCGTTCAGGTCCAGCATCACGCCGACATCGCCGAACTGCGCGTCGCTGTCAACGAGTGCGACATCCTGCCCGGTGACGGTGCGCAGCGCGAGCGCGAGGTTGATCGCCAGCGTCGTCTTGCCGATGCCGCCCTTCGCCCCCGCCACGGTAATGATCGTGCCGCGGGCCCTCGCCGCGGGCCCGTCACCGTCACCGCGGTCGGCGTGCCGCTCCTGCGCGAGCACGGATTGCACCGCCTCCAGCAGCACCTCCGGCCGCAGCGGAAGCGTGAGGAAGTCGCGTGCGCCCGCGCGCATCGCCTGGCGCATCAGCTCGGGCTCGGCCGCGGCCGAGTACGCGAGCACCGGCACGTCAGGCGCGGACTCGCGCAGCGCCTCCAGCGTGCTGATCGCGCGCATGGACGCGCTGGTGATCGCCAGGAAGATGACGTCCGGGCGTGCGTCGGCGACGGACACCACCGCCTCGGTGCCGTAAGCGGCCTCGCCCGCGACTGAGAAGCCGACGCTCTGCACGAGGCGCGCGGTCTCCAGCCGGCTGTCCGGGTCCTGGTCGACGATCAGCGCAGTCATGCTGCGCGGAGCGGGCTGGGACGCAGGCGGCTGGTTGCCCGATGGGAGCGTGCGCCCGAGCCGGGAGAAGTCGACGACGGTCATCGCGCGCCTGCCGTTCGGATCGTGGTGTCCGGCTGCACGTTCGCCCCGGCCTCGTCGCCGAACGAACGCAGCGCCAGCCCGAGCCGCCCCTGGCTCGCGGCCAGGAAGATTTGCTGCGCCTGCTCCGGCGTCACCGCGAGCGTCGCCGAGCCCGCGCCCGGCTGCGCCTCTGCGGTGCTGGCGCGCAGCGTCGCGGCATCGCGCCCGTCGATCGCAGGCGGGGTGTGCTGCTGACCGACGGCGAGCACCAGCGCGTTCTGGAGCACAGTCACGACTGCGGGCTGCTCCGCGTTCGGGTCGTTCGGGACGCGCTGCTCCGGGGGCCGCAGCATGCGCAGCGTCGTCGCCAGCAGCACGTCGACGCGGTCGCCCGGGACGACGAGCCCGCCGGCGCCGGCCACCTCCGTGAGCGGGATCGAGATCGCGCGCATGCCGGCCGGCACGGAGAACGCGAGCCCGCTGCCAACCTCGACCGCCGCGCCGACGAGGCGGCTCGCCAGCACCTGCTCGCCCGCCTCGAGCGGCAGGCGCGCGATCTTGCCGGTCGCGAGCTCGGAACGGTCGATAGCGGTGTCGCCGACGGCACTCACCGGCAGGCGCTTCACCTCGAGCATCGTCGCCTGGATGCGCGTGCCCGCCGCGATCGGCTCGCGCGCCACCACCACGTTCGCCAGCGGCGCGGCACGGGCCGCGTCGCCACCGGAGGCGCCGCGCTCCTGCGCGCCGAGCCACAACACTGTGAACAGCGCTGTGATCGCGCCCAACAGCAACGCGAGCAGCAGCACCCGCCGCCCCGCGGGCGTCGACGAGCTGTCCATCCCTTGCGATCGGCTTGCGCGTCCCAGCATGCTCGTCTCGTTCCTCAGGCCGCCGTCAGCGGCGCTACTTCAATACTCGGCACAACCCCTACGACCCACAGTCGCTCGCGACCGAGGCCGGAGCGCCGTTCGGGTCCGGCGGGTACGTCCGCTCCAGGCGGGCATCGGCGCAGGCCGTGATGGTGATCGCGTTCGGCAGCACGCCGAACCCGAACGCGCCCGCGAAATCGCCGAGCAGCGTGATGAAGTTGTGCGTGTGCGTCACCCGCACGACGACCTGGTCGCCGCGCCCAATGATCGACACCGGCGTGTCCGCCACCTGGTTCCAGTACGTGACCGCGACCTCGTTGCAGGTGAGCAGGTCGGTACTGGCTGAGACGGCGCGGCCCTTGATCGTGAGCGTCCCCTCGCACGGCGTGCCGACCGGCGGCTGGATCAGCGTGCCGACGGCGGCCGCGCGCGCCGCCTCGCGCGCCGATGCTTGCACGTTCAGGTACGCGTGCAGCGCGAAGCCGAACTCAACCACGATCAGCAGCAAGAAGATCAGGAAGGGGAGGAGCAGCGCCGTCTCCACGACGGCTTGCCCACGGTCTGCCTTACGCATCCCTCTCCCCTTCCTGGCTCCGGTCCCTTAGAACCCGATCCGGGTAACGATCTCGGTGGAGAGTCCCTCGATGGAACCGCCGATGTCGGCGAACAGGAACGCCGCGACGATGACCAGCGAGACGGTCCCGATGATCAGGACGTACTCGACCATGCCCTGGCCCTCTTCACGCGCTGACAGGCCGCGCACCAGGTCGCGGAAGGAGCGGAGTGTGTGCATCATTTAGTTGGTCCTCTCTGTGCAAGTGTTTGCGAACATGCCCGCGGCAGCCCAGCCGGGCGCCGCCGTGCGGGCGGCTGCGACGCCCCCCTCCCCTTCGCTCGTTCGCTCCTGCCTTCCGGCCGACTACTCGGCCACTGCTTCGACCTTGTGCGCGCTGCGGGTGCGGCGGGCACGGGCCGACGTTGTTGCGTACGGCTACGCGCTCACGCGGAGCGGCTGCCGTGGTCGCCTGGTTGAGGTGCGCCGCTCGGCTCGATGGCCGCGCGCTCGCCGTCTGCCGGCGCGCTGCGTTCGGCGTCCAC
>CAMDBZ010000214.1 GCA_945889565.1 Thermoflexus hugenholtzii JAD2
AGCGCCGGGACGGAGCCGGGGCAGCAGCACCGGCCAGGCCGCCTCGTCCACCTCGAGCAGGCCGACGCGCTCGGTGGGCTGCGTGAGCATGCCGCGCCCGTCCGTCGCATCGATGCAGGCGCTCACGAGCCCCCGTTCGAGGTTGGAGCCGGAGCGGTTGGTGAGCGCGCGCAGGCCGCTCGCGCGCGCGATCGCCGCCAGCAGGTGCGTGGTGGTGGTTTTGCCGTTCGTGCCGGTGACGGTAAGCACCCCGTGCCCGAGCTGGGCCAGCACGCTCTCCAGGAGGTCAGGCGCGATCGCGCCCGCGACCAGGCCGGGCAGCGCCGTGCCGCCGCCGCGGCCGAGCGTGCGCGCCGCGCCGCCCGCCGCGCGCCCCGCGAGCAAGGCGCCGCGCCGCCGCCACGCGCCGCCGACCGTCATCGGGCGGGCTCCAGCGGAACCGGGCGCGGCACGCCCCGCCGCCGACCGCCGCGGCTCGCGGTGTAGACGCCAGTGCGGGCGTCGGCGCAGCGGGAAACAACGACGCGCGGGATGCCCGCGCGTCGAGTGATGATGCCGGGGGCGGAGCGGCTAGCCGGACTTGTCGCGTGGCGTCTCGCCCGCGGCGGTCGTGCCGGTGCCGGCCTTCTTGCCATCGTCCTCGTCGCCCTTGCTGCCCGCCTCGGAACGGAATTCGCGGATGCCGCGCCCGAGCGCCCCGCCGAGGTCCGCGACGCGCGACGCGCCGAACACCAGCGCGAGGATCACCAGGACGATGAGCAGCTCTTGCCAGCCGAGACTACCGAACATTTGCCACCTTCTTCCGCATCACGACGCCCGCATCACGGGCCGAAGCCTTGGGGCGATCGCCGCGCGCTGATCGATCCTACACCCCTCGGTGGCAGCGCTGCGGTCCGCCGGCCGCGCGCGCCCCGTCGGCGGGGGTACGCGCGCCGCGCGCCACGCGGATGCTGCTCGCTAGCCCGAGACGCGCTCGATGAAGACTTCCATCACGCCGCCGCAGATCTTGTCCTCGCCCTCGACGGGCTCGGTGAGGTCAACCACGACGATGCGCGGGCGGCCGTCAGCCATCGTCTCCATCGCCTCCTGCCACACCTCGGCCTCGCCGCAGCCGCCGCCGATGGTGCCGGCGAAGCTGCCGTCCGGGCGCAGCAGCAGGTGCGCGCCGGGCCCGCGCGGCGTGGAGCCGCGCGCCGACGCGACCGTCGCCAGTACGCGGGCCTCGCCGGTCTCACGCGCCTGCAGAATCTCAGTGAACAGCTCTCGCGACATCGCGCTCTGCCTCCATCCGTGGCCCCGAGTATACCGCGCGCGCGTCCGCCCGGGCTCGGGGCGTCCCGCGGCAAGGGGGAATCCGCGGCCCGACCGCTTGCGTACCAGCTGTAGAGGGATACCCCCGCGAGGGTGGTGGGCGCGCCGGTGCGGCCTCGGCCCCCGGCGCGTTTCACATCCACGAGCAGGGACATTTGTAGCCGGATAGCACGAAGGCCGATTGCTCGGCCTCCGTGCCCCAGAGGGATACCCCCGAGAGGGACAACTCCCGACTCGGAAGGGGCTGGCGTACGCGTGCCGCGCTGCCGCATCGCGCGCGGCGTGGACCGGCCTCATCGTAACACCGCCGCGCTAGTCCCCCGGTGCACTCGCGGCTAGTCGCCGCGCTCCGCCGCGCGGCGGTTCGGCATCTTCGACAGTTGCCGCCCGGTGCCGCCGTTCCGCACGAGCACGATCTCCGCGAGGATGGCGAGCGCGATCTCCTCCGGCGTCTCCGCGCCGATGTCGAGGCCGATCGGGGTGTGCACGCGCGCCAGCGCCTCGCGCGATACGCCGTCGGCGGCCATCTGCTCGAGCACGGTGGCGGTGCGCCGCCTGCTGCCGATCATTCCCAGATACGCGGCGCCCCGTTCCGCCAGGTGGCGTAGCGCGATCGCATCCTGCATGTGCCCACGGGAGACGAGCACGACGTAGCAGCTGTCATCGATGCGCATCGCGTCCAGCGACGGGCCGATCTCGCCGCGCACCACCTCGTCGGCCATCGCGAAGCGCTCGCTGTTCGCGAACTCCTCGCGATCGTCGAGCACCGCGATCGTGAAGCCGACGAGCTCGCCGAGCCGCGCGATCGCCAGGCCCACGTGGCCGCCGCCGACGATGACGAGCTTCGAAGGCGCCATGTAGAGCTCGAGCAGCAGCTGCGCGTCGTCGACGCGCGCCTGCGAGCGGCGCAGGGTGCTACGCCCGTCGGCGCCGACGTACAGCGTCTGCGCCATCACGCGCGGGAACGCGTCGAAGGCCGCGAGCGCCGCCTCCTGCACCGGGCCATCGATGGCCGGGTCGATCGCGCCGATGCTCGTGCCGTCGCGCCGCACGAGCAGCTTCCCGCCGACCTGCAGCTCGGCCGCGCCCGCGTGCACCACGGTCGCGACGACGACGGCCGCGCCGCCGCCGAGCGCGCGCTCGACCTCGGCCATGATCGCGCCCAGCGCCGAGCCGCCAGCGCCGACCCACGCTTCTGTCATGCCTGCCTCCGTCACTCGCCGTGACCGGCAGCTCCGGCTCCGGCCTCCGCTGTGCGCTGATACATCGACGTGCGGGTTACCCGGACAGCGCGATGCGCAGCGTACCGCACGGCGGAACGCCGGGACCGCGACAGCGCGGCTCGGCCCGGCCTACAGGTTGAAGAGGATGTTCAGCACGTCGCCGTCGTGCACTTCGTAGCTCTTGCCCTCGGTGCGCAGCCGGCCGCGCTTCTTGAGCTCCGCGATCGAGCCCGCGGCGACCAGCTCGTCCCAGGCCGCCACCTCGGCGCGGATGAAGCCGCGCTCGAGGTCCGAGTGGATGCGGCCGGCGGCCTCGGGCGCGGTCGCGCCGCGGCGGACGGGCCAGGCGCGGCACTCGTCCTCGCCGGCGGTGAGGAATGAGTGCAGCCCCAGCAGCGCGTACGCCGCCTGGATCGCGCGGTCCAGCGGCGACTCGGCGGGCAGGCCGAGGTCGCGGCGGAACTCGGCGGCCTCGGCGGCGTCGAGCAGCGCGAGCTCAGCCTCGATCTTCGCGCACAGCGCCGCGACGGCGACCCCGGGCCCGCCGAAGCGCGCCGCGTACTCCGCCTCGAT
>CAMDBZ010000215.1 GCA_945889565.1 Thermoflexus hugenholtzii JAD2
AGCCGCGAGGCGTTCTTCGAGGCTGCCGACGTGCTCTCCGTGCACCTCCCGCTGAATGACGAGACGCGCGGTCTGATCACCGCGGAGGATCTCGCGCACATGAATCCCACAGCGCTGATCGTCAACATCAGCCGCGCGCCGATCATCGCGGAGGGCGCGCTGGCGGAGGCGCTGCGCCGCGGGCGTCCGGGCTTCGCCGCCGTCGATGTGTACGAGGATGAGCCGGTCCTCGGCGCCGATCACCCGCTGCTGCACATGGACAACGCGCTCTGCACACCGCACCTCGGCTACGTCACGAGCGGCCGGTACGAATCGATGTACGGCGCGTGCATCGAGCACATCCTCGCGTTCGCCGCGGGCCAGCCGATCCACGTCGCAAATCCCGAGGTCCTTGCGAAGGCGTGAGTCGAGTTCCGCGAGACCTCGAAGCGGGACGCGGGAGGGATGTGCCGACCCTCTACCCCCGTAAACGTGAGGCCGTAGTCTCTGGCTGGCGATCCGCGACGACGGAAGCGTGATGCGATGGCGTTCGGCAGACTGCGTGGCCTGAGCACGTTCGACTCCCTCAGCATCCGGGACTACCGGCTGCTGTGGCTCGGTCAGGTCAGCACGAGCATGGGCCAGTGGATGGACCAAGTGACTCGCGGCTGGCTGATGTACGAGTTGACCGGCTCCGCCGCGGACCTCGGATTCGTCACGGCAGCACGCGGCCTACCTCTCCTCTTCTTCGGCATCATCGCGGGGGCGCTGGCCGATCGTTCCGGGCGGAAGCTGCAACTCGTGATCGCGCAGGTCACGAACGCAATCCTCAACGTGACGCTGGCGACGCTGGTAATCACCGGACTCGTGCAGCCGTGGCACATCTATGTCACCGCGCTGCTCGCCGGGACGGTGCAGGCGTTCCAGCAACCAGCCCGACAGACGCTGGTCAGCGATCTCGTCGGCAACGATCGATTGATGAATGCGCTCGCGCTGAACTCGGCGGCGCTCAACGGCGCACGCGTGCTGGGGCCCTCGGTCGCGGGAGCGGTGATCGCGGCGGTGGGCGTGAGCGGCTCGTACTACCTGCAGGCCGCGATGTACCTCGTTGCGACGGTGTGGACGATCCAGATGCGCGTCCCCGCGCCGCACACCGACGCCGCCGCGCGAGGGAGCGAACCGTTCTTCGCCAGCATTCGCGCGGGATTCGCGTTCGTGGCGACCGAGCGCAACATCCGCTCGCTGATGATGCTGGCGCTGGGGCCGCTGACGTTCGCAATGTCGTACACGAGCCTGATGCCGATCATCGCGCGCACGGTGCTGCACGGCGACGCGCGCACGCAGGGCCTCATTCTCTCGTGCATCGGCGGGGGATCGCTGATCGGCGCGCTCGCCGTCGCCTCGATGCGACGCTCGGACGGCTACGGGTTGCCGATGGTGATCGGCGCGCTGTTGTTCAGCGGCGGCGTCTTCGTGTTCGCCTCGTCCGAGGTGCTGTGGCTCAGCTGCATCCTCGGCGTCGTGATCGGGACGTTCAACGTCAGCTACACGACGCAGAACCAGACAATGCTCCAGGTACTGGCCCCGCGACACATCCGAGGTCGCGTGATGAGCATCTACCTGCTCAGCCGCGGCACCGTGCCGCTGGGCGCGGCGGTGGCGGGCGTCCTCGCGAGCCGCTTCAGCGCACCGACGGCGATCCACATCATGTCCGGCGCGGCGATGGGCGTGATCCTCCTCGTCTGCCTGCTGCAGCCGCAGTTCCTGCGCCTCAAGGTCCCGCTCCGCGCGGACAACGAGGACACCCCGCGCGCCGAACGCCGCGCGGTCTCGTCCGAGACCGGCTAGCGCAAGCACCTCGAAGTGCGGCTCGACACGAGTCGCGTAGTATCGCGGTCATGGGAATCGAACACATTCAGCCGCCGGACGACTGGTCGACGTGGGTCAGCGCCTCCGCGCTCCGCAACCACATCCTCGGCGACCCGGTCCTCGACTGGCTCGAGCAGTACGGCGAGGCGCACGGGTACACCCGTGACACGGCGAGCGAGACGTTCGACCAGCGCACTGACTTCACGGAGTTCATCTTCGGTCAGGGCAACGGCTTCGAGGCCGCGATGCTGCGCCACCTCGGCACGCTGACGCCGATCGTGCGGATCGCCGACGGGTATGAAGACATTCGTTCGCTCGCCAAGGCGCAGGACACCTATCGCGCGATGGCCGAGGGTGTGCCCGTCCTGCACCAGGGCGTGCTCTGGGATCCCGAGCACCAGACCTACGGCGCGCCGGACTTCCTCGTGCGAAGCGACGTGCTGCAACGGCTGTTCCCCGGCGCGATCTCCGAGGCGGACGCGGCCGTGATTGCGCCCGACCTCGGCGGTGCATGGCACTACCGCGTCGTCGACGCGAAGTTCACCACGCTGCACCTCGCGGCGAACGGCGATCTCGCGAACAGCGGGTCGTCTCCCGCGTACAAGGCGCAGCTCTTCGTCTACAACCGCGCGCTCGGTCGCCTGCAGGGGTACGAGCCGCCGACGGCGTTCCTGCTCGGACGTGGTTGGGAACAGGGGAAGTCGCGCGGCTTCAACGCGATGGAACGCCTCGCCCCCGTACCGCAGGCGGGCACGATCGCCAACGGCAAGCCGAGCTCCTCGGCGGTCCTCGAGGCGACGCACTGGATGCAGGAGCTGCGCGCCGAGGGCGCGGCGTGGGACGTCCTGCCTCGACCGACACGGCGCGAGCTGTGGCCCGACTCCGGCAACCAGCAGGACGCGCCGTGGCATCGTGCGAAACGCCAGATCACGGAGAGCCTGCGCGACCTGACGCTGCTCTGGCAGGTCGGCGTGCCGGGCCGTGACGAGGCGCACTCGCGCGGCGTGTACGAGTGGACGGACCCGCGCGTGTCGGCAGACGTCGTGAAGATCACCGGCGCGAAGCGGGCGCCGGTGTTCGAAGCGCTCCTCGACATCAATCGCTCCACCGACGGCCCGCCGGCGCGGCCCGCGCACATCGCCTCTGCCGAGGACGAGTGGCGCGCGACGCCTCCGCTCGAGTTCTACGTCGACTTCGAGACGGTGAGCGATCTCGCGGACGACTTCACGCGCATCCCCGAACGCGG
>CAMDBZ010000216.1 GCA_945889565.1 Thermoflexus hugenholtzii JAD2
GCTCCCCGGCGCGCTGGCGCCGGGCCGCCGCCGATGCTACAACCGAGGCTACCGCTGCGCCCACCGTCCCGCCCACTGCGCCGCCCAGCGCGCCGCTCAGTGGGGCAGTGCCGGCGCCAGCCCACGCTGGCTCCCCCCATCGATCGAAAGGATCAGGCCCATGCGTCGACCCAAGTTCCCCGTCAAGGCGGCGGCGGTCGCCCTGCTCGCGCTCGGCGCGCTGGCGAGCGCTTGCGGCGGCGACGACGAGGAGGCCACCGACACCGCGGCGGCGACCGCGACCGCGGCGAGCCCCGCCTCTACGGCCGCGACGGCCCGCGTTGGCGGCACGGCGACGGCCGCCGCGAGCGGCGCCGGCTCCCCGCTCACCGCGGTGAACGACCAGTTCTCGAAGGTGAGGAGCTTCCGCGCCACGATCGCCATCGAGGCCGGCGGCCAGACGCAGACCGGCACGATCGAGTCGGTGCAGCCGGACCGCCTCCACATCACGATTCTCGGCCTCGAGATCATCAGCATCGGCGCGGACAGCTGGATGAAGCTCGGCGACACCTGGACGAAGCAGTCCGGCACCGGCTTCGGCGGCTTCCAGTCGCCCGACGTGCAGGGCACGGTCAAGTCGTTCACCGGCCCCGGCATCGTGGCCAGCGGTACGGACACCGTGAACGGCAAGCGCTGCGATGTCTTCAAGTCGCCGGCGACGGCTGGCGCGACCTCGGAAGTGTGCATCGCCGACGGCCTCCCGCTGCGCGTCGTCACGGCGAGCGCGCAGGGCAAGACGACCGTGGTGTTCACGGACTACAACGCGGACATCAAGATCGAGGCCCCCAACTAGGGGTCACTCGCCGTGACGGGCGGCTCCGGTTGTGGCGCGGTGCTCGTGTCGCGAAGTTCGCGGCGGGCGTGCGGGCGGCGCGCTAACGGTCGACGGTCGGCTGGCCGAGCGTCTGCAGGAAGTTCACGAGCGTCCAGATCTGCTCGTCCGTGAGCTCGCCCTGGAACGCGGGCATCGCCGTGTTGGCCACGCCGCGCGCGATGAACGTGAACAACTGGCCTTCGAGGTGCAGCGGTACGTGCATGCTGAGGTCGGCGGGCGGCGGCTTGAGCGAGGCGGCGCGCGGGCCGTCGCCGCTGCCCGTCGCGCCGTGGCACTCCGCGCAGCGCGCAGCGAACAGCTCGCGCCCCGCCGCGATCGACTGCGTCGAGAAGGGCACGGGGTTGCTGCGTTGCGCCGGCGCGTCCTCGTGCGCCTGCGCGCCGTAGAACAGCACGACGCCCGCGAGCGCGACCGACGCGCCGAGCGTCGTGCCGCGCACGCGCGCGATGCGCGAGCGCGCCGCGAAGCGCACCAGCGCGAGCACCACGAGCCCCAGCGCCGCCACCACGCCGGACCACAGCAGACGCCCGCGGTCGGGGTCCGGGGCGATGCCCGCCGTGGTGCTGTCGGGCGCGCGCGCCGGGAGCGCGGCCTCCAGCCGCGCCCGCACGTCGAGCCCGTCCGGGCGCGTCGCTTCCACCGCGATCTGCCACGCGCCCGCGCTCGGCAGCTGCACCGCGTCCACGACGTAGCGGCCGTTGTCCAGCGCGCGCGCCGTCTGCGGCGCAGCGGTCACGTCGGCGCCGGCCGGCTGCACGCGTACGAACACGTTGGTGGCGGCGCGGATCGCGCCGCTGCGCTCGTCGTCCAGCTCCACCGTCACGCGGTTGACGCCGGCAGCGCCCGGCTGCAGCTGGACGCGCGTGCGCACGCCGTCGGCGTGCGCCTCGACGACGAGCCCGCGCGCTAGCTCCTCGCGCGTCTGCACCTGGCGCGCGGGCTCGATGCTCGTCAGCAGGCCGGCGGCTGCGATCACCAGCACTACCAGCACGATCTCTGCGGCCACGCTGCGGCGCAGCGCTGCCGCCGCGGCCAGGCTGCGCCTGAGGCGCGGCCGCAGCCACCACAGGTTCACCGCACCCAGCGCGAGCAGCAGCGCCGTCAGCCCGAGCTTCGCGAGCAGCACCAGGCCGTACGGCGTGCTCAACGCGCGCGGCGCCGTCACCTGCAACCACGTCGCGTACGCGCCGCTCAGCGTGAGCGCCGCGACCGACAGCACCGCGATCGTCGAGAAGCGCGGCACGAGCTCCGCCACGTACGCGCGCTGCGCGTCGCGGTCGAGCAGACGCCGTGCGGCGCGCAGCGCGAGCCACAGCGCGACGAGGCCGCCGCTCCATGCGGCGGCCGCCGCGAGGTGCAGCGCGTCGGCGAGCGTGCCGGGCACCGCCAGGCCGCGCACGGCGGCGCCGTGGCTCGTCAGGCTGACGGTGAGCAGCGCGCCGGCGAGCGCCGCGCCCATGACCCACTGCAGCGATCGAACGACCGGATGGCGGTCCTCAAGCCATCCCGAGACGACGCCGAGCGCGCCGAACGCCGCGAGCGCCGCGATGCCGAGCGTGACCCGCCACACCCAGCGCCTGCCCCACGCCGAATCGACGACCGCCTTCAGCTCCGTCAGCTGATCGGTGCCCGGTGCGAACGTGGCCGAGGCGGCATGCGCCACGAGCTGCGCGCCGGACGCGAGCAGGAACACGGCCGCGCCACCGACGACGAGGCGGCCGAGCGGCGGCGCCAGCGCCTCGCTCAGCCGGCGCGCGTCGCGCTCGCTCAGCGCCGCCAGCGCGGGAATGCCGGCGACGGGGCCGAACAGCAGCGCGCCCAGCGCCAGCACCCCGCCGAGCACCACCAGGAAGCGCACGAGGGGCTCGCTGCGCGAGGCGAGCAGCGGCGGCTCGGGCGCCTCCGGCGCAGCCAGCAGCGCGCCGCCCACCGCCACGTCGCCCACGCCGAACACGTACGACCCCTGCAGCGCGTGGCCGTCCACCTCCGAGACGTTGCGCCACGACACGGTGTACACGCCCGCCGCCAGGCCGCTGCGCAGCGTCACGGTCATGCGCGCGCCGTCGGCGGTCAGGTCGTTGCGGTCCACGCGCTGGCGCGTCGCGTCGAAGACCTCGATCGCGGAGAGCGAGCGCGTGACGGGCTCGCTGAACCAGATGGTCACATCGGGAGGCGCGCTCGCGGTCGCTGAGCCGGGAGCCGGCGTCGCGCGGTCGAAC
>CAMDBZ010000217.1 GCA_945889565.1 Thermoflexus hugenholtzii JAD2
GGCCCCGCGCCCGGCGCCGGCGTCGGCGGTGCGGGCGTGGGTGTCGCAGGCGGCGTCGGCTGCGGGTCGAGCGTGCGCAGCACCAGCTCGAGGTTGCGCTTCGCGTCGCCGTCGCCCCGGTCGCGCAGCAGCACGCCGATGAACGCGTCGCGCGCCGCCTCCAGCTGATCGCGCCGGTACGCGTGGCTGCCCAGCGCGTACGTCGCGTGCGTGACCAGCGCGGCGTCCTCGGAGCCCGTGACCGCCGCCGTCGACGACGCTACGGCGTCCTCGTAGCGCAGCAGCTGGTGCAGCGCGTTGCCGATGTTGTAGTCCACCGTCGCGTCGCCGGGCGCCAGCTCCTGCGCGCGGCGGTACGCCTCCAGCGCCAGCTCGTGCTCGCCGCGTGCGTACGCGTCGTTGCCGCGCTCCACCTCGCGATACGCTGCGCTGCCGCTGCACCCGACGCCTGCGAGCAGCGCCGCGAGCGTCAGCACTGCGACTGCGAGCGTGGCCGCGACTGCGCGGCGACGCTCGCGCGCGGGACGCGTAGGACGCGCGCGCCGCGCACCTTCCGCGACGAGCGCGTGCACGAGCAGCAGCGCGAGCGCCGCCCCCACGAACCACTGGAAACGCTCGATCGGCAGCAGCAGCTCGTCGCGCTCGAACTCCGTCTGGCGCAGCCGCGCGAACTCCACCGCCAGCCCCGCGATCGCCCCCACCTCGCGCAGCTCGCCGCCCGTGTCCGCGGCAATGCGTCCCAGCGTCTCGCGGTCCGCGCGGCTCACCGGCTGCGCGCCGCCGCGCTCGCCCTCCGCCGGCGGCACCGCGGCGCCGCGCTCCGTGCCCGCCGCGACGCTGTACACGCGTACACCGTCCTGACGCGCGCTCGCGATCGCCGCGTCGAGGTTGCCGCGGCCGCCTTCAGAGCTCTGTTCGCCGTCCGAGATCAGCACGATCGCACGCGCCTGCGCCGGGTCGTCCACGTTCAGCAGCCGCAGCGCCGCCATGATCGCCGCGCCCAGGTCCGTGCCCGGCTGCACCAGCGCCCCCTCCCGCTGCGCGCGCGCGACGAGGTCCGCCACCGCGTCCCGATCGAGCGTCAGCGGCGACCGCGCAAACGCGCTGCCCCCGAACGTCACGAGCCCCACGCGATCGCCGTGCTGGTGGCCCAGCATCGCACGCAGCCCGTTCGCCGCCACCGCCGCGCGCGACGGTGCGACGTCCGTCGCCAGCATCGAGCGCGAGATGTCGAGCGCGATCACCACGTCGATGCCGCGCCGCGCGAGCGCGGAATCCTGCGTCCCCCAGCGCGGCTGCGCCGCCGCCAGCGCCAGCGCGATCACCGCGCCGAGCAGCAGCGCGCCCCGCACGCCCGCACGCGCCCGGCTGCGTCCGCGCCGCAGCGCGGCCGCGCCGCCGTACGCGCGATCGGCCTGCGCGCGCCGCCGCGCCGCGTACGCCCACGCCACGCCGAGCGCCACGAGCGCGAGCAACGCGAGCAACGCCTCGGGCCGTCCGAAGCTCACGGGTGCCGCCTCCACACCGTCGCGCGCAGCCCCGCCTCCACGACCAGCAGCCCGATCGCGGCGAGGGCGAGCCACGGCCCAAACTCGCGGTACGACGTGAAGCGTCGCTCCGCGACGCGGCTGCGCTCCAGCATGCCGATCGCTTCGTACGCGCCCTGCAGCTCCTCCTCCGTCGCCGCGTCGTAGTACGCCGCCTGCGTCTCCGCGGCGATGCGCCGCAGCGTCGTCTCGTCCACGCCGGCGCCGCCGCCCGCGCCGCGGCTCACGAAGCCCACCGTGTACACGCGGATGCCCAGCGCCTTCGCCAGCTGCGCCGCCTGCGCCGGCGCGACCTCGCCCGCGTTGTTCGCGCCATCCGTCAGCAGCACGATCACGCGGCTGCGCGCGTTCGAGTCGCGCAGCACGTTCAGCGCTTCGGCAAGGCCCAGACCCACCGCCGTCCCGTCCGGCAGCAGCCCGGACTCCAGCGCGCGCACCGTGCGCCGCAACGCGACGTGATCGAGCGTCAGCGGCGACAGCACGAGCGCCCGCGACTGGAATACCACGAGCCCCACGCGGTCGCCCTCGAGCGTGCCGGTGAAATCCGCGATCACCTCGCGCGCCGCCTCCAGCCGCGTCGGTCCGCCGCCGCGCACGCCCGGCTGCGTGCGCTCCGCCATCGAGCCCGAGATGTCGAGCGCCAGCACGATGTCGATGCCCTCCTCCGGCAGCGATGCGACGGCGAGCCCGCGCTGCGGCCGCGCGAGCGCCACGACGAGCAGCGCGAGCGCGAGCACGCGCAGCGCCCCGGGCACCCAGCGCGTGCGCACGCGCCACCCCTCGCGCCCCGCTGCCGCCGCGATCGGCCCGAGCGCCACGACGAGCAACGTGGGCGTCACCGCGGGCCGCCGCCAGCGCCGCCACGCGAGCAGCGCCGCCGCGAGCGGCAGCAGCGCGAGCAGCCACGGCGTCGCGAAGCCGATGCCGCTCACGATGGGCCGTTCACGACGCGACCTCGTCGAGCGCGACGGCACGCGGGCGCGCGAGCTCGATGATCTCGAACGCCACCGTGAGGTCGTGGTCCGCCGACGCCGGATCCGGCCGTTGCCCCGCGTACACCGCCGCGTCGCAGCGCTCCAGCAGTCCGCCGACCAGCCGCGCCTGCCAGCGCTCGACGCCGCGACCCGTCATCAAGCGTTCGAGCTCGGTCGTCGTGAGCGCGGTCGCCGTGAACGCGAAGCGCGCCTCCAGGTAGTCGCGCACCACCTCACCCAGCTGACCGTAGTAGCGGTCGTAGTCGCCTGCGCCGAGCGCGTCCGCGGCCGCGAGCGCATCGAGGCGCGCGCGCGCGGCGTCCTCGACGCGCGTGTCCACCGCGGCGGGCGCGCGCACCGTCGCGCGCCGCGCCCATCGCCTGCGCGCCGCCACCGTCGCGAGCGCCGCGAGCGCGAGTAGCGCCGCCACCGCCAGGCCGCCGAGCGCCGGCCGCACCCACGCCGCCGGCGCCCCGCCCACGGACTGCTGCGGCTTGAGCGGACGCAGCTCGTTGTCGCCCGGCGCGAGCAACGGCTGCACCGTGAACCCCGGC
>CAMDBZ010000218.1 GCA_945889565.1 Thermoflexus hugenholtzii JAD2
CGCGGCTGGTACGTCGGCATGACGCTGCTCGACTTCGAGCGCTCGAACATCTCCGGCGCCGTCTCGTCGAAGCGTGAGCTGCGCAGCCTCGTCGAGTCGATCCAGGCCGGCGGCAAGGACGCGGACAAGAAGCGGGCCGACATGGTGGACTCGGTGCGCGCCGAGGTCGCCGACCGCTTCATCGAGACCGAAGTCGGCTTCAACTACTCGTTCCGCATCATCTCGATGCAGGCCGCGGGCACCATCCCGAACTACGAAGCGTCGATGTCGAAGATGTACATGTCGGAGCTCAACCAGCGCATCCAGCGCACCGGCATCAAGGTCTTCGGCCTGCGCTCCAACATCTGGGACCCGCAGGACCCGCAGGCCGCTCACGGCGCGCGCTTCATCCAGAACTACGTGCACACCATCCCCTCGACGATCGCCGGGGGCACGTCCGAGATTCAGCGCAACATCATCGCGACCCGCGGCCTGGGCCTGCCCCGAGCCTAGTCGGGGCCGACGTTCGAGTAGCACAACGGCGGCGGGGCAACCTGCCGCCGTTGTCGTTCCGGCCCGCGTGCCCGAGGGAGTAGTGCCGTGGTCGAGCGCAGCGATGAAGCGCGTGCCACTGGCGTAGCGCTGCGCCCCGCGCCCGACACGATCGAGGCGGCGCCAAGCGGCCTGCGTGAACGGCTGCGGCCGTTCTACTTCTACGGCTGGGTGATCTGCCTCGTCGGCTTCTTCATCAACATGCTCTTCGGCGCAATGATGTTCCACGCCTTCGGCACCTACGTGGTGATGCTGAAGGCCGACTTCGGCTGGAGCGCCACCTCGTTCGCGCTCGCGTTCTCGCTCATGCGCATCGAGAGTGGGCTGCTCGGCCCGGTCGAGGGGTGGGCCATCGACCGCTTCGGACCGCGCGCGATCATGCGCGTCGGCGTGGTCGTCTTCGCGCTCGGGCTGATCGGGCTCAGCCAGATCGATTCGCTGCTCACGTTCTACCTGGCGTTCCTGGCGATGGCGCTCGGCTCCGCGCTCGGCGCGTTCCTGCCGATCTCCGTCGCGATCGTCAACTGGTTCGACCGCCGGCGCGTGGCCGCGCTCGCGATGCTCTCGCTCGGCTTCGCGGCGGGCGGCCTCATCCAGCCGCTGATCGTCGGCGGGCTCGAGCACTTCGGCTGGCGCCAGATGTCGCTGATGATGGGCGTGCTCGTGCTCGCGGTCGGGTTGCCGCTCGCGCAGCTTGTTCGCCACCGCCCCGAATCGTACGGGCGGTTGCCCGACGGCGTGGCGCCCGAGGAGCACGCGCGTCGCAACGTCGGGCGTGCCGACGTGGACTTCACGCCGCGCCAGGCGCTGCGCACGCGTGCGTTCTGGATGCTCTCGCTCGGGCAGTCCGCGTCGCTGCTCGTGTTCGGCGCGGTATCGGTACACTTCGTCGTGTACGTCACGGAGACGGTCGGCATGTCGAAGGGCGGCGCCGCGGGCATGATCGCGCTGATGACCGGCGCGACCGTCGTCGCCCAGCTGATCGTCGGCGGGCTGCTCGGCGACCGCGTGAACAAGCTCGCCACGATCGTCGTCGCGATGTTCGGGCACACGCTCGCGCTGTTCATCCTCGCGTTCGGCATGTCGGCCGCGTGGGTCGCCGCGTTCGCGGTGATCAATGGCCTCGCCATGGGCACGCGCGCGCCGCTCATGCAGGCGCTGCGCGCCGACTACTTCGGTCGCAAGAGCTTCGGCACGATCATGGGCTTCTCCTCGCTCGTGATGATGTTCGGCATCGTGACTGGGCCGCTCGCCGCGGGGCTGTCGTACGACATCCTCGGCGAGTACCGGCCGGCGTTCGTGCTGCTCGGCGTGCTCTCCGGGCTGGGCTCAGTCTTCTTCATGCTCGCGAAGCCGCCGACGCTTCCCGACGCGGCTTAGTCCGCTGCGAGCGCGAGGCGTCGACGTGCCGCGCGGGGGCGACGGTGTGCGCGTCGCGGCCACGCTGTTCCTCTGCTTCCTGCTCACCATCGGCATCACGCAGTACGCGTTCGGCGTGTTCGTGACGGCGCTTGCGAGCGACTTCGGCTGGTCGCGCGCGGCGATCAACGGCTCGCTCTCGCTGTTCGCGGTCAGCGGGCTGCTCGCGCCCGTGGTGGGTGTGGCGATCGACCGCTGGGGCGCGCGCCCGGTGATGGTGGTGTCGCTCGCGATGATCGGCGCGAGCCAGCTGCTGCGCCCGTTCATGACGGAGCTGTGGCAGTTCTACGTGCTCGCGCTGCTGCAGTTCGCCGGCACCCCCGGCCTGATCGTGATCCCCGCCGGCAAGCTCATCGGCGCGTGGTTCCCGCTGCGGCGAGGCCGCGCGCTCGGGTTGACGACGATGGGCGCGAACGTCGGCGGCATTATCTTCTCGCCGCTCGCCGCCGCGCTCGTCGACACGCTCGGCTGGCGCGGCTCGTACGCGGTGTTCGGCGCGCTCTTCCTCGCCGCGATCGCGCCGGTGCTGCTGTGGGTGCGCGAACCCGGTGCGCACGCGAGCGGCGGCGCTGCCGCGGTCGCGGCGGCGAGCGGGTTGGCCGCCGGCGAGGCACTGCGCACGCGCGCGTTCCTGCTGATCGTGGTCGCGCTGCTGATCGCGCAGCTGACGTACCAGTCGGTCTCCACACAGATCGTGCCGCACCTGGAGGACATCGGCATCGCGAAGACCACGGCCGCGCTCGGCCTCGCGGGCATGGCGGTGTTCGGCGCGACGGGCAAGGTGACGTTCGGCTGGGCCACCGAGCGCGTGCCGGCGCGCTTCGTCGTGGCGGCGAGCCTCGGGTGCCAGGTGCTGGGCATCCTGCTGCTCGTCGGCGCGGGCACCCGCTGGTGGTTGTGGCTGTTCATCCCCGTCTACGGGCTCGGCTTCGGCGCGCTCGGCGCGATCATGGCGCTGCTGGTGCAGGAGACGTTCGGCTTGCGCGCGTTCGGCAGCGTATTCGGGCTGGTCAATCTCTGCACGCTCGGCTCCTCGCTCGTCGGCCCGCCGCTCGTCGGACTGGTGTTCGACCGCACCGGCTCGTACGCGCCCGCGTTCCACGCGATCGCTGCCC
>CAMDBZ010000219.1 GCA_945889565.1 Thermoflexus hugenholtzii JAD2
GAAGTGCTGGAGCATGCGCTCCGTGACCATGAAGTCCGAGATCACGCCGTCGCGCAGCGGCCGTACGGCGACGATCGTCGAGGGCGTGCGGCCGACCATGCGCTTCGCCTCCTCGCCGATTGCGAGGATGCGCTTCGAGCTCCGGTCGATCGCGACGACCGACGGCTCGTTGATCACGATGCCGCGCCCTCGGACCGTGACGAGCGTGTTCGCCGTCCCGAGGTCGATGCCGATGTCGTGCGAGAACATCCCGAGGAACGAGGAGAGCGGTCGGATCGCCAAGATGTGTGCGCCGTTCGCGGGGAGAGCGGTCGCAGGGCGGAGGCTCCGGCCGAGCGCCGGGTTACCGCGAGTGTACGGGCGCCGCAGAGGAGCGGCAAACCGCCCGCTCGCTTCGAGGCTAGATGCCGGCGACGCCGCCGACGAGCGAGCCGATGCCGAACGTGATCGCCGCGACGACGAGACCCAGCACGAGCTGGCGCGCGCCCGCGTACCACGCGCTGCGCCCCGTGAGCAGCGTGATCGCCGCGCCGAGCGCGAACAGTCCGACGCCCGCGAGCACCGCGCTGGCTGCGATCGCAGCGGTGCCGCTGGTGACGAAGAACGGCAGCACGGGCAGCACTGCGCCGACGGCGAACAGCACGAACGAGGCGAACGCCGCCGTCCACGGCGACCCCAGCTCCTCCGGCACGAGCCCGAGCTCCTCGCGCGCCAGCGTCGCGAGCGCCGTCTCCGGGTTCGCCATGATGCGCGCGGCCAGCTCCTGCGCCTGCGCCTCCGGCAGGCCCTTCGCCTGGTAGATGAGCGCGAGCTCCTCTTGCTCCTCGGCCGGTTGTAGCAGGATCTCCTCGGCCTCCGCCGCGAGCTGCGCCTCGGCGGCCTCGCGCGAGGAGGTGACAGAGATCCACTCGCCGAGCGCCATCGAGAAGGCGCCTGCGAGCAGTCCCGCGACGCCCGCCAGCAGCACCGTGGCGTTGCCCGGGCTCGCGCCCGCGACCCCCATCACCAGCGCGAGGTTCGAGGTGAGCCCGTCGTTCGCGCCGAGCACTGCCGCCCGCAGCGCATTGCCGCCGCCCAGCGAGCGGTGCCGGCTCTCGATGCGGCCGATCGCGGAGCCCGAGAGCCCGCGCGTGCTGGTGAGCGCCGTCGCGATGCGCGCGTGGGTGCGCTCGTCCGCGGGCAGGTGTTCCGCGACGGCGAGCGGTTCCGCCATGTACGTCTGGTCGGCGCCGGTCTCCATCGCCTTGATCACAGGCAGCACCGTGTCCGGCCCGAGCCTGCGCGCGAGCCACATGAGGATGCGCGCGCGCCGTGACGGCCGCTCGCGTGGCGGCGGCACGCCCGCCTCGGCCAGCTGGCGGCGCCACAGCTCGAGGTGCCGATCCTCCATGCTCGCCATACGCTCGTAGATACCAGCGAGTTGCGCGTCGGGTTCCAGTGCGGCGAGCGTGCGGTAGTAGAAGACGCCGTCCACCTCGCCCTGGAGGTAGCCCTGGTAGCGCGCGATCTCCGCCGGTGTCGCCACTATGCGCGCTCCTGCCAGCCGCGCTCGCGAAGCAGCGCGACGAACTCCGCCTCGTCCACGATACGCGTGCCGAGCGTTTCCGCCCGCGCGCGCTTGGAGCCGCCGCCCTCGCCCGCAACGAGCAGCGTGGTCTGTTTCGTTGGGCTCGCCCCGACGCGCCCGCCGAGCGCCTTGATCAGCGCCTCGACGCGGTCGCGCGACCAGCGTTCGAGCGAGCCCGTGACGACGATGCGCTCGCCATCGAGCGGCCCGCCGCGCGCGGCCTGCTCGTCATCCGTACGCACGCCGGCCGCTGCGAGCGCGTCCAGCAGCGCAGCGTACTCTGGATCATGCAGGTAGAGGTTCACCGACTGCGCGACGATCGGGCCGATGCCGTTGACCGCGATGAGGTCGTCCGGCGTGGCCTCGCGCAGCGCGCGCAGCGACCCGAAATGAGTGGCCAGCGCGCGCGCGGTCTCGCTGCCGACGTGGCGGATGCCGAGCGCCACGAGCAGTCGCCGCAGCGGCTGCCGCTTGCTGGCCTCGATGCGCGCGAACAGGTTGTCGAGCGTCTTCGCGCCCAGGCCGTCGAGCGCGAGCAGCTCCTCGCGGCGCGCCGCGAGCGCGTACACGTCGGCGAGCGTGCGCACGAAGCCCAGCTCGACGAGGCGAGACGCGGAGCGCTCGCCCAGCCCCTCGATGTCCATGGCGCCGCGCGACGCGAAGTGCTCCAGTTGCCGCGCGAGCTTGACCGGGCAGCGGCGGTTCGGGCAGTAGCTCGCCGCCGCGTCGGGCTCCTTTGCCACGGGCGTACCGCACACCGGGCAGTGCGCCGGCATGGCGAAGCGTTTCAGGCGCCGGCCCTTGCGGTGCGACAGCACCGGGCCGACGACCTCCGGGATCACGTCGCCGGCGCGCTGCACGATCACGTCGTCGCCGATGCGCAGGCCTCTCCGGCGGATATGCTCTTCGTTGTGTAGTGTGGCGATGCTTACGCGCGCGCCGCCGACGAACACGGGCTCCAGCACGGCGAACGGCGTGAGCACGCCGGTACGCCCGACGGACACCTCGATGTCGCGCAGGCGTGTCACAGCCTGCTCCGGAGGGAACTTGTACGCCGTCGCCCAGCGCGGCTCGCGTCCGACGGTTCCAAGGCGCCGCTGCAGCGCGTACTCGTCCACCTTCACGACCACGCCGTCGATGGCGTAGTCGAGCTCATCGCGGCGCCGTGCCCACTCGGCGCAAAACGCGGCTACCTCCTCGATCGACCCACAGCGGCGCGCGTACGGGTTTGTCGGGAAGCCGACAGCGTGCAGCCACGCGAGCGCGTCCCAGTGCGTCGGCGGCCGTGTCCCGCCCTCGACCCAGCCGAGCTGATACACGAACAGCTCGAGCCGCCGGGAGGCGGCGATGCTCGGGTCGAGCTGCATCAGTGTGCCGGACGCAGTGTTCCGCGGGTTCATGTATGGCGTGTCGCCGGCAGCCGTCCGCTCCGAATTGAGTCGTCGAAAGCCAGCCTTCGAGATGAAGACCTCGCCGCGTACCTCGA
>CAMDBZ010000220.1 GCA_945889565.1 Thermoflexus hugenholtzii JAD2
GCGCGCCGCGCCCGTCTCGAAGCCGAAGCGGAAGACACCCAGCGCCGCATCGTGGAAGCGCAGCGCCGCGCCGAGCAGCGCGCGCAGGACCGTGCCTCCGCGGGCGAGCAGCGCACCGCGCTCCTCACGGCGGCCACGGAGCAGGAGGCGGCCCTCGCCCGTCACCAGCAGGAAGCACAGGCGCTCGACGACGCGCTCCGGCTCGCGCGTGACCGCCGCGAGGCCGCCGAGCGTCGCCTCGAGGAAGAGCAGCGCGCGCAGCAGGCGGCGCAGGAAGCCCTCCTCGCGATGGAGTCACACCTCGCCCAGGTGGAGGACCGCCTGCGGCTGATGGAGATGCTGCGCGACTCGGTGCCGGCGGGGAGTACCGGCACGGAAGCGCTGATCGAGGCTGGCCGCACAAAGATGCTGAACCCGGAGGAAGGCCTGTCAGGCATCGTGGACGCCGTCTCGCGGCTGATCCGCGTGCCGGAGGGCCTTGAGGCTGCCATCGAGGCCGCGCTCGCGGAGCACCTGGGCGCTGTCGTGGTCGAGTCGTACGACGACGCAATCGCCGCGATCGCCTACCTGCGGGAGCAGGGCGCTGGCGTCGCAACGGTGCTGCCGCTGCACGGCATGGAGACGAAGTACCCGCTCAACCTCTTCAACGAGCGCGGCGTCGTCGGCATCGCGTCACGCCTCGTGCGCTGCGACCAGAAGATGCGCCCGCTGATCGACACGCTCCTTGGGCGAGTGATCGTGGTCGAAGACCTGCGCGTCGCGGAGCAGATGATCACGCGCGGCCTGGGCGCCGTCGTCACGCGCGACGGCATCCTGCTGCGGCCGGGCGGCGGCGTGTACGGCGGCCGCACCGGCGGCGGCTCGGAGCGGTTCTCACTCCAGCGCGAGATGGACGCGCTCCCGACTCAGATCGCCGAGGCGCGCGCGGCACTCGACCCCGCGACCGGGCGGGTCGCGCACGCCGCCGAGATTGTGGCGGACGCGCGCGACGCCGTGACCCACGCGCGCCACACGGTGGACGAAGCCACGGAGCGCCGCCGCCAGCAGGATGTCGCCCGCGCCGTCATCGAGCGCCGCCAGACCGAGATCACGGGTGAACTCCGCGCGGTCGAGCTACGCCTGCAACCGCAGCCGGACGAGGCGAACGCCGGGCTCGCCGAGCGGTTGAACGCCGCACACGCCGCCATCACCGAGGTCGCCACGCAGATCGCCGCGCTCCGCGACCGCTCCGAGGCCGTGGGCGCCGAACGCGATGCGGCGGCAGAGCGGGCGACGCTCGCCACGCAGTCGCTCGCCGGCACCGAGGCGGAACGACGCGCGCTCGCGGCCCAGCGGGACGAGCGGGTGGCGGCGCGACGCAACGCCCTCGAACTCCTCACGAAGCAGCGGGAGTCGCTGGACGCGATCCGGCGTGAGCAGGAGGACCTGGCCCTCACGCTCCGTGACCGGCGCGAACGGCTCGCCAACAACCGCGCGCTTCGTACGGAGGCGCAGGCCGCCGTCGGCCCGGCGCACGCCTCCGTCGCCGAACTTTCCGAAGAGGAGCGCACCCTCGCCGCCACGCGCGGGGACCAGCAGCGGACGCTGCTCGCCACCGAGCGGGAGATGCTGGAAAGCGAACTCGGCCTCCGTCAGGCGGCCGAGCGCGTCACGAGGCTCCTCGAAGAGATCGAGGCTGAGGGGATGGTCGTGCAGCCGGACGGCACGGTGCGTCCGCTCAACCCGCTGCCCGCGCCCCTTGCCGCGACCGGCGCGGACGAGGACGGCGTCGAGGCCGACCTCGAACTCCCCGCACCCGTGCGCGGTGGCACCCAGTTGGTGCTGGAAGACGTCCGCACGCGGATCAGCGACCTGCGCAGCGAGATTCGCTCGCTCGGCCCGGTGAACGTCGAAGCCGTCGAAGACCTCGCGTCCGAGGAGGAGCGCTACACGTTCCTTTCCACGCAAGTCGCCGACCTCGAAGCCGCCGAGGTCGAACTGCGCGCGGCGATCCGCGACCTGAAGAAATTGATCCGTGTCCGCTTCGTCGAAACCTTCGAGGTCGTGAACGAGCGCTTTGGCGAGTACTTCCGCCGCTTCTTCGGCGGCGGCCAGGCGGAACTGCGCCTGATCGTCCCGGAAGAGGTCGAGGGCGAAGAACAAGAGCGCGAGGCGGGCGTCGAGATCGTGGCGCAGCCCCCCGGGAAGCGGATCAGCAACCTGGCGGTGCTGTCGGGCGGTGAGCGCTCGATGACCTCGGTGGCGCTGCTGTTCGCGCTGCTCTCGGTGAACCCGGCGCCGGTCGTGGTACTGGACGAGGTGGACGCCGCGCTGGACGAGGCGAACGTCGGCCGGTTCGTGGACACGCTCCTCGAACTGCGCGAGCGCACGCAGTTCGTCGTCATCTCGCACAACCGCCGCACCATCGAGGCCGCCGACGCCATCTACGGCATCTCGATGGGCGACGACTCGACGAGCCAGGTGCTCTCGCTCCGCCTCGCGGAACTGCCGAAGGCGGGTTAACCCTTCAGGACTGATGGACGGCGGAGGCCGCTCAGGTACGATTCCTGTGCGGCCCTCACCACCTGTTGCGAGTGCGCCCCGGCATGCGGAGGTCAGATGCGGCTGTTCGGACGGCGCGACCAGGATGGCGCAGGCGAAGACGACCGCGAAGCGCAGCAGGCGACCGAGCAGGCGCTGGAGCGCACACGTTCGTCCATCTTCGGGAAGGTCGCGGGGCTCTTCGGCGGATCGGACGTCACCGAGGAACTCTACGAGTCGCTCGAAGAGGTCCTGATCGGGGCGGACGCCGGCGTGCAGACCGCGATCGATGTCATCGGCAAGGTGCGCGCCCGCAACCCGCGCCGCGCCGAGGATGTGCGTGCCGCGCTGGCCGCCGAACTGACGGCGATCCTCGAAGCCGCGGACGCACCGCGCGGGCGCCTCTGGGGGCTGCCACCGGACGCGGCGCTGCCGGAGCGGCCCTGGGTCGTGCTGGTGGTCGGCGTGAACGGCAGCGGTAAGACCACCGCGATCGGCCGGCTCGCCTACGCCTACCAGCAGGAGGG
>CAMDBZ010000221.1 GCA_945889565.1 Thermoflexus hugenholtzii JAD2
CACTTCACGCGCCACGTGCGTCTTGCCGTCCGGCACCCAGATCTCGCGCGCCTCACTCATCGCGCCCAGCTCGAGCGGCGGGACCACGCGCACGGCGAGCGCCTCGGTGTTGAAGAGCTCCCTCCAGATCGTGGCGGCGTAGCCGTCCGGGACCTCCATGAACTTCACCCACATCGCGTGTTCGTCGTTTCCGTGCGCTACCAGCGCATCAGCGTGATGCGATCGAGCTCGATGGTCTCGCGGTGGCGGTACACCAGCACTGCCATGGCGAGCGCGACGGCCGCCTCGGCGGCGGCGACGGTGAGCACGAACACCACGAACACGTGCCCGGCGAGCGGCGCGTCGCCGGGCGCGAACGCCGAGCCGAAGCGCGAGAACGCGAGCAGCGCGAGGTTCGCCGCGTTCAGCATCAGCTCGACGCCCATCAGCACGGCGATCGCGTTGCGCTTCGCCAGCGCGACGGCGATGCCGATGCCGAAGACGATGCCGGAGATCGCGAGATAGTGCGCGAGCGTGACGCTGAGGCTCATCGCTCGCTGTCTTCCCGTACGAGCGCGATCGCGCCGATAAGCGCGACGAGCAGCAGCGCGGAGGCGAGTTGGAACGCGAACGCGTAGCGATCGATGAGTGAGCGGCCAATCGCCGCGATCGTGTCGTCGAAGGCGCGCTCCGCCAGCGCGGCGCCGCGCAGCTCGGGCCAGTCGACGTCCACCGCGATGAACATCAGCAGCAGCGCGAACGCGCCGCCGATGGCGAGCCCCGGCAGCGCGAACAGCGAATTGCCGTTGTCTCGCGAGGCCAGCGGCGTGAGCATCACCGCGAACACGAGCAGCACGGAGATCGCGCCCGCGTAGATGAGGATCTGCGCCATCGCGATGAAGTCGGCCGAGAGCGTGAGGAAGAGCCCGGCCATGCCCATGAACGACAGCACAAGTGCGAGCACCGCGTGCAGCAGGTTGCGCGCGACGAACACCAGCGCCGCGCTGCCAACGGTGAGACCCGCGAGCGCCCAGAAGCCGATGATGACGCCGGTGGACTCCATGCGCCCCTGCCCTACCGCGTCCGCATGCGGTCGGCGGCCTCGATGCCGCCGACGCCGGTGGTGAGCATCGGGCGCAGCAGCGGCTCGCGCTCCGGCGCGTAGCCGAGGAAGCGCGCCCAGCCGCGCACGGCGACCACCGTGAACAGCCCGTTGACGAGGATGAACCCGCCGAACGCGACGACGCCCTCCCCTTCCCAGCGCCGGAGCAGCGCGGCCTCCACGGCCACGAGCGCGAGCTGCACGAGGGCGAGCGGGATCAGGTACTTCCACGCGAACGCCATCAGCTGGTCCAGGCGGAAGCGCGGCAGCGTGCCGCGCAGCCAGACGAGCACGAAGTAGACCGCGCCCACCTTGGCCGCGAACACCAGGTACGGCGGCACCCACTCCTGCAGTCCAAACAGCGACCAGCCGCCGAGGAACAGCGCCGCGACCAGCGCCGAGACCGCGACCGCGTTCCCAAGCTCGACGGCGTAGAACAGGCCGAACTTCATGCCGGAGTACTCCGTGTGGAAGCCCGCGACGATCTCGGACTCTGCTTCGGCGATGTCGTTCGGCGTGCGGTTCAGCTCGGCGGTGGAGGAGAAGAAGAACGTGAACAACGTGAGCGGCAGCAGCATGCCGATCCAGACGTTGTGCACGGACTGCCATTCGACGATGGCGGAGAGCTGCGCGGTGCCGGTGAGCACGACGACCGTGAGCAGCGACAGCGCGAGCGGGATTTCGTACGAGATCATCATCGCGACGGTGCGCATCGCGCCCAGCAGCGCGTAGTGATTGTTGGACGACCAGCCGGCCATGAAGATCGCGAGGGTCGCGAGCGAGCCGATGGCCACGAGGTAGAGCACGCCCACATTCGTATCGAGGTACGTCATGTGCGGCGCCCACGGGATCGGCGCCCAGACGAGCAATCCCGGAATGAAGACGAGCACCGGCGGCAGGAAGAACATGAAACGGTCGGCTCCGACCGGGATCAGCGTCTCCTTCTGGATCAGCTTGATCGCGTCGGCGATCGGTTGCAGCAGCCCGAACGGGCCGACGCGGTTCGGGCCGCGACGCACCTGGATGCGCCCGATCAGTCGTCGCTCGACCCAGATCAGCACGAGCAGCACGCCGCCGACGAAGCTGAGGATGCCCGTTGCGCCGAGCAGCGCGGTGACGATGTAGGACAGCCAGGTGGTGCTGCGCAGCACGTCCGTGAGCCAGCCCGGCTGGTCCGCCGTCCGTCCGTCCAGCCACTCGCGCAGCTGCTGCACGCCCAGGCCGAGGTCGCGGAAGTCGTACCACTGGTCGTCGAGCGCGCCGCTGACGACGAGCGCCGCGATCGCCACGTTCAGCGCGGCGAACACGACGAGCGCGAGCGCGCCCCCGGCCAGCGCGCGCGGCGCGAGCTTCGCGCGCAGGCGAATCGGGTCGAGCGCCGCGCTCATCGGTCGATCTCTCCGACGACGATGTCGAGCGAGCCGAGCGTGACGATCGCGTCCGGCAGCGAGCTGCCGACGGCCATCTCCCGCAGCAGCGAGAGGTTGATCAGCGACGGCGCGCGGATGTGGAAGCGGAAGGGCGCGGGGCCGCCGTCCGAGACCACGTAGAAGCCAAGCTCGCCGCGCGGACCCTCGACGCGGGCGTACGCCTCACCCGGGTCCGGCCGCAGTGCGAGTGGGATCTCGGTCTTGTGCGCGCCGGACGGCATGCCGTCGAGCGCCTGGCGGATGATGCGCACGGACTGGCGCATCTCCTCCAGCCGCACGAGGAAGCGATCGTAGCAGTCGCCGGTGTGTCCGACCGGGATCTCGAAGTCGAACTGGTCGTACGCGCAGTACGGCTCCGCCTTGCGCAGGTCCCACGGCACGCCCGAGGCGCGCAGCACGGGCCCGGTGATCGACGCGTTGATCGCGTCGGCGGCGGACAGCACGCCGACGTTCCGCGAGCGCGCGAGCAGGATCTCGTTGTCGACGAGCAGCTCGGTGTACTCGGCGATGCGGTCCGGCAGCTCCGCGATCAGC
>CAMDBZ010000222.1 GCA_945889565.1 Thermoflexus hugenholtzii JAD2
CTCCTCGACCGGCACGCCGTCGAGCGGGATGCGCCAGGCGCGGATGCGCGGCTCGTGGGTGAGCGAGACGACGATGTAGTAGGCGTCCGGGTAGACCGCCGCGCGGCCGATGGGCTCCGGCAGCTCCCAGATCGCCATGCGCACGTCAGTCTCCGACGGTTGCGCGACGGACTGCACGTGCGAGTGGTAGATCGCGAAGACCTCCGCGCCGGTGCGCTCGCGCTCCTTCTCGATTTCGTACTGCTCCTGCGAGTCCATCAGGTAGCGCCACTTGCCGGCGCCGTCCGCGGCGGCGTTGCGCACGCGGTGGACGGTCAGGGCGCCGTCGAGCACGTGGATGAAGCCGCACGCCTCGCGCTCGCGGTCCTCGTTGGCGTGCGCCCACAGCTCGTCGAGCACGGCCTGGGGGATGCGCGGCACTAGCCCCACGCCTCCGTGTCGCCGTCGTCGATGCAGGCGCCGGGCGCCAGGCGCATCTGCAGGAAGGCCGCCGAGAGCGGCACGTCGAGCAGGTGCGCGAGCCAGTGCTCGCGCTCGGCCTCCGGCAGCCGCTGGCGCAGGTCGTCGAACGGCACGTGCAGCTCGCGGCCCTCCGCCGCGATGCCGACATCGAGCGACCACGCGCCGGGTACGGCGACGCGCCCGACGGTGCGCGTGCGCATGAGCTGCGCGCCACGCTCGCGGTAGCGGTCCAGCACGCGCGCATCGAAGCGCACGTGCAGCCGTCCGGGCTCGCCCGCAGCGAGCGCGCGCCGCAGCAACTGCTGCTGCAGCGCGCGCGTGGGTGTCGTGGCGGTTGCGTCTGAGGTCACGCTAGCGCTCGATCGGGACGTCGATGAGCGAGCCGTACTCGGTCCACGAGCCATCGTAGTTGCGCACGTTGCCGTAGCCGAGGATGTGCTTGAGCACGAACCAGGTGTGCGAGGAGCGCTCGCCGATGCGGCAGTACGCGATCGTCGGCGCGCCGGCCTCCACGCCGGCGCCGCCGTAGAGCGCGCGGAGCTCGTCGGGCGACTTGAAGGTGCCGTCCTCGTTCACGGCGCGCGCCCAGGGGATGCTCTTCGCGCCGGGGATGTGGCCGCCGCGCTGCGCGGTCTCGCTCATGCCAGGCGGTGCGATGATCTCGCCGCTGAACTCGGCGGGGCTGCGCACGTCCACGAGCTGGGCGCCGCCGCCGGTGACCACGCCCAGCACGTCGTCCCGCTTCGCGCGGAGGGCGGGGTTTGCGGGCTGCGCGCGGTACGTGGTTGGGGTCGCGCTCGGCACGTCGGCGGTGGTTGGGCGGCTGTCGGCGAGCCACTTCACGCGGCCGCCGTCCATCAGCGAGACGCGCTCGTGGCCGTAGAGCTCGAGCAGCCAGAGCGCGTAGGCGGCGAACCAGTTGTTGTTGTCGCCGTACACCACCACGTGGGTGTCGTTCGCGATGCCGGAGGCGGAGAGCAGCTGTTCGAGGCCTTCCTTCGTGATGATGTCGCGGCGCTGCTGGTCCTGGAGCTGCGTCGTCCAGTTCCAGCCGGCGGCGCCCGCGATGTGCTGCTCGCCGTACGCCGTCGTGTCTACGTCCACCTCGACGAGGCGCACGCCAGCGTCGCCGCCGTGCTGCGCCACCCAGTCCGCCGTCACCAGCTTGTCGACCATCTCAACCCCCTTGGCGTTGTTGCGATGCGATCGGTCTCAGTCCGTCACACGTTCGTGCAGGCTACCACCAGCGCCCTACCACCAGAGCTGGGAGCCGACCCGCTCCTCGATCGCGTCGTAGTCCTGCGTCCACAGGCCGGACGAGAGGTACTTCCAGCCGCCGTCGGCGAGCAGGCAGACCACGTGGCCGGCGTCCATGCGTTCGGCCACCTTCTGCGCGGCGCGCACGGCGGCGCCGCTGGAGACGCCGGCGAAGATGCCCGTACGCACCGTCAGGTCGCGCGTGGCGCGGAACGAGCTCTGCGAGTCCACCACGATGCGCCCGTCGAGCACCGTCTCGTCGAAGACGGGCGGGATGTAGCCGTCCTCCAGCGCGCGCAGCCCCTGCACGAGGTCGCCGGGGTGTGGCGCTGCCGCGACGATGCGCACCGCGGGGTTGTGCTCTTTCAGCCGCCGCCCCACACCGGTGAGCGTGCCGCCCGTGCCCAGCCCGGCGACGAACACGTCGATCTCCGGCAGGTCGCGGATGATCTCGGGCGCCGTGGTCTCGTAGTGGGCGCGCGGGTTTTCGGCGTTCTCGTACTGGAAGGGCATGAACCAGTCGGGGTGCTGCGCGGCCACCTCGCGCGCCATGGCGACGGAGCCGTTCGTGCCGAGGTCGCCGGGCGAGAAGATGATCTCCGCGCCGAACGCGCGCAGGATCTCGATGCGCTCCGCGCTGACGGCGTCGGGCATCACCACCGTCACCGGGTAGCCGCGCAGCCGGCCGATCATCGCGAGCGCGATGCCGGTGTTGCCGGACGTCGGCTCGAGGATGCGCTGGCCGGGGTGCAGCGTGCCGTCGCGCTCGGCGGCCTCGATCATGAACTTGGCGATGCGGTCCTTCACGGAGCCGGTGGGGTTCTGGCCCTCCAGTTTGGCCCACAGGTGCACGGACGGCTTGGGCGAGAGCGCGGGTATCTCTACGAGCGGCGTGTTGCCGACGAGTTCGAGCATGCTCGCGTAGCGCATCGCCGGTGCCGCGTCCCCTCCGCCAGCCGTCGCCTGGATGTCGCCCGCCCGGTTCAGCAGGACCTGACTGAGCCCGTGCCCGTCACGGCAAGTGACACCCGCCGGCGAGCGCGGGCAGGATCGACACGCGGTCGCCGTCCGCGAGCGCGGTGGCCGCGCCCTGCATGAAGCGGATGTCCTCGTCGTTGAGGTAGATGTTCACGAAGCGGTGCAGCTGCCCGTGCTCGTCCATCAGCTGCGCGCGGAAGCCCGGGTAGCGCCGCTCGATGTCGTCGATGATCTCGGCGACGTTCACGCCTTCGGCGGCAAGCTGCCGCTGGCCGTCCACGACCCGCTGGATCACCGATGTGACCTGTACCTGCACCGCCAACGCGTGCCC